>JAKITK010000025.1 GCA_021648125.1 Lysobacterales bacterium | reverse complement strand
CATCACCTTTCACCCGAAGAGCTAGCTAAAAACAATTTTAGTTTCCAGGACAAACGACTCAGCGAAATGCTGTTTCGCTACCGCGCCAGAAATTATCCCGAAACCCTCAACCCAGAAGAAAAAGAAATCTGGGATGCTTTCAGAACAAAACGAATTCTACAGGGCGACATGGGCAACCAGATGACGCATAAAGATTACCTGCAACGGATTACCGAACTCCGGCAGGAAATCAACCAAACAGAAGGCGACCATCAGGAAAAACTGGCGCTGATGGACAAACTTGAAGTCTGGCCTTTGGAGATTGGAATTAACCCCTGATCAACCCACTCAGCGATCACAAACCTGCCTATCCAGAAATGCCACACACACGTCCTTCCGAGACAGCGATTAGCTGACCCCCCACACTCGTCCTTTCGGGGCAGCGAATAGCTGAACCCGGAATCTAGTGGGCTTGAATAGATACCGGACAATGCTATTCGCATTTGCTGTGCAGGAGCCACGAATGCCGAGGGAGCACACGGATGTGCGAACCACCACCACAAAGAATATATCAAGAGCTTACGCCCACAATCTACAATCAACTTCAAAAAGTAATACACAAGTGATTGATTACGATTTTTTTCCCTGATTTCAAAAATAAACTAGTCCTAACATTAATTATATCAACGCTAAGTCATTGATTTTTAATTATAGATGGCAAGCTGGTCAATTATTGACCAATGTAAAGATTTCGTTACTACAGCAAGCCCCAAAAACAGTTATTCACATAGTTATCCACAGGCATTGTGGATAACCATGACTTTTTGGCCTATCGCCTAAAAGCCACTTAATGCCATTTGCTGAACCCCTGGTTGTGCCGAATTTAAAACCGGCTCAATAACACCGCCAGCCCGTTGTTTTACGCTTTTCACTTGGGTTTCCAGCGCCTTGCGGCGGTTTGCAAAGGCATTGTTTTTGCCCGAGACAAATTCGCAACAGCTGCCATCAGTGAACATCATCATGTAGATCCTAGTCTTACCGGGCCCCGGGCGGGAGATGTAGGAATTTACTGTTTTTCCAACTATGTTTTGCGGGTCAAATGCCATTTTCAATATCCTTTTGTTTTCTTCAAGTGCATTAAACACTGGCAGCCTCTCAAAACATGAGAATGGGATAAATAATACAAATACACTCAGCATCTAAAATATCCTGCGACTTAAAAAGCACATTTGCTGATAAAACTATCCGCTCAACTCCTACAGCTTTGTGCATACATCACCTCTGTTGCGCAACTGCCCTGCTGGGCTATTCTAAACCTGCTCCAATTACGGAAGCACACAACAGATCCTTAAAGGAGGACACAATGAAAAAATTACTAATGGTTACAACTCTGGCCCTGATGTTAATGGCAGGTAATGTGATTTCTGCACCGGTTAATATCAATTCAGCCAGCGCAGAAATGATGGCCGAAAACCTCACGGGAATCGGTCTCAGCAAGGCTCAAGCCATTGTTGAATACCGCAACCTAAACGGCCCTTTCAAGCATGCCGATGAACTGGTAAATGTAAAAGGCGTTGGTCTGAAAACCGTTGAAAAGAATATTCAGAATATTCAGGTCAGCAAAACTTTAGCTAAAAAAAGCTGAACACCAACACAAACAGGGGGAACACCCCGGCCGGTTGAATACCAGTCGGGGTTTTTTTATCAATACAACAGATAAATATATGACTATAAATAGTGGTCATATTTCTGATATAATAGAATCAATCCCATGAACACGGCCGAATGATGGAAAATAGAGTTTCAAAATCTCAATTCAAAGCCAAAGCCCTAGAGATATTTCGTCAGGTTGAAGCCAGCGGGAATACGGTCATTATTACCGATCATGGTCGCCCTACCATAGAGGTTCGACCATATCATCAGCAAGACCAAAACCCTCTGGATATTCTCAAAGGCAGTGTGAGCGACTATATTGATCCCCTCGAACCCGTTGGCGGAGATGACTGGATTGCACTCAAGTGATAGTTCTGGATACCCACATTTTGGTTTGGTGGGTTAATGATGATGTGGCACTTTCGAAAGCCGCCAGGCAGGCGATTGAACATGAACTGACAACCAATGGTGATATTTTAATTTCATCTATAAGTAGTTGGGAAATCGCCTTGCTAGTTAAAAAAGATAGGTTGACCCTGAGCATCAATATTGATGACTGGTTCAAATTAATTGAAAAAATTAAGACTGTTCGCTTTATCCCAGTAAATAACCAGCTGGCTATTCAATCAGTCAACCTACCAGGTAAATTCCATAGTGATCCAGCTGATCGCATCATCACCGCACTGGCACGGCAGCATGCAGCTGTATTAATAACTGCAGACAGGAAAATTAATGCATACCTGCATGTCACAACCATTTGCTAGTCATGCTGCCTAAGGCACTGATCATGCTCTAATTCCTTTACCTGATTTCAGACTTAGCAATCACCAAAATCACTCAACCTTCCAAACCACCAGCTTCCAATTTCTAGCATCACGATCTGTCGCATCTAATGCAATGTAGTAACTTTTACCCGCTTCAACCTCAAGCTCCAGCGGTTCAATGCGGTAGCGATTGATATTTCTTGAAACATTACTGTTCAGGCAGTTGCCTCGATTAACAAGCTTTTTGGCATAACGGGTTTTAATAGTGTGCGAACCTGGCTCGATAGCAAATGAATAAGGCGGTCGAACCACATTATTACCATCAATATTATCCACTTCAACCTCAAGCAGACAGGCCTCTGAAACCGGCTTGCCAATATTAGTTACAATCCTGCCCTGCTGTTCACTAGCCGCAACAGATAGAAAAGAAATACTCATCAAAATAATAAAAATGCTGAAAGAAAATCTGATTTTCATAGTAACCACTCCAAAATGAGACCCTAACCATACCGAAATTATCTGTCTCAGTTACTACCTTATAGTACGAACTATGAATAGTAGCTGAATTAATGGATAACCTTACCTTATTTAATTGCCGTCTAAAATAGATATTTAAGCTGTCATCAGGTTTTAATGTTGATACTTATAAGAAACTCCTGTATATTGAAATTTGCTCATATTTTAATATATCGAAGATAAGCTATAGTTTTCGGTTGCCGTTTAGAATCCACTAACCGACCTACCGGACATGGAACCAAACAGTAGATATGTTGATTCTATTAGCTATTATCGCCATTATCGCCCAGGACGGGCAACTATTTTTGCCGTGATCTAAATAAAATTGGGTTTATTTGGTTAGGGAATCACGGCGTAAATTACGGATGATGTAAAGGAATAGCAATGGATGCTCACATTTTGTCTCCCGTTGTCAGGCTCTCTGACAGACGGATTTTTTCTATACCTGCCTTGCACCAATGTGTATTGATAGGTTTCCTTTTGAGTTTTGCTGGTCTTGCAACGGCCCTGCCAAGCGCGGGTGGCACATTACGCGCTACGCTTGGCGATGCATTTGAATCACCAGCTGAAAGCAAGTTAAAAACCAGACTCAAGGAGATAATTGTACCGTTACCGGCAGACCTTGGAGTTCCGATTTCAATCGCCAAGGGTGACTTTGATGGCGATGGCATTAGTGACTTGATCATCGGTTATGCAGATGCTGAAGCAGGTGCGATAGTGCTGCTCCGGGGCTTGACTCAGGGTGTTTACGAGCAGAATAATGCAGTTGTTAATGGGGATGGATTGTTCTCTTCTCCTGAGAAAGTACAAAGCCTGGATTTCTTCCCTGACCGGCTGCTTGCGGGCGATTTCAACGCTGATGGGCAGCTCGACTTGGCCTTAATGCCTATCGGCTCAGAGAATTTGTACTTTACCCACGGAACTGGCACTGGGAGCTTTAACCAAAGCATTGAATACCCGATAGGTGGGCAGCTCAAAGATATTGCAGTGGGTGAATGGCAGCCCCGAGATGGCTTGCCAGATTTACTGCTAGAAACGCAAATTGAGAACCAAGCAACGATTTATCTATTGCAAGGCGTAACTGGCGCAGCCACTGCTAAGTTACGCCAGTGGAGCGGGTTTATTGACCCGGTAAAGCTGGAATCTGGAAAAAGAGAAAGCCTAAACTCAATTGCCAGCGTAGGTATTAGTTCACCCCAGCCTAGTGCTCCAGTTTTATTAGCTGATAGCGATATTCTGGATACAACTATGGTTTCGGCGGTTAAGTCAGCAGCTCCTTCAGCGCAGTGGTTTCCTGCCGATTACAGGGTGGTTTCCAATAGTCAATGGTCACAAATTACAGCTAAACATACGGCTGTAGATGCCTTATATATGCGTCTTACTGCAGATGCAGTGGATGATTTGGTGGTATTACAAACGGCACCTTATGCCCTAGCAATTAGCTTTAATGTTCCGGTTGCAACTATCACGGTTAACGACACTGGCGATGAAGATAGTAGAGATGGTGTAGTGACATTTCGTGAAGCCATACTGCTTGCCGAGGGTACACTGGCGTTAGCCACGCTGGATGCTGCTGAGCAAGCACAGGTTGTGGATGTCCCGGCTTTTGCTCAATTAGACCAGATAAGCTTTGACATCCCGGGCGCTGGCCCACATACGATCAGCCCGGTAGAAAGATTCCCGGACATAAGAAGCCCAATTGTAATTGACGGTACTACTCAACCGGGTTTTGTTTCTACCCCGGTGATCCAGCTTGATGGGGCGAATGATGACCTGGCTGATGGTGAGGGGATAACTGCACTGCGAATTTTGGGTGGCGATAGTATGATCCGTGGCTTGGTCATCAGTAATTTTGTGCTTGGGAGTATCGGCGGTAGTGCTATTTTGTTGAACGGAAGCGGCGGCAGTATCATAGAAGGCAATTATATTGGCACTGACCCTGGTGGCACTCTAAGTATGGGGAGTGGTGGTAACGGTGTGCAACTTTTTAACTCTTCCAATAATCTAATTGGTGGAACCGTTGCTGCAGCGCGTAACATTATCTCGGGTCAGGGCTTTTCAGCGCTGTCTATTGGAGGCTCTGGGGCTACTGGCAATCGCATAGAAGGCAATTATTTTGGTACTGATTTTACTGGTGCTGTGGTGATCGGGAATGAGACCACCACCATCCAAATAGATAATGGGGCATCCCAAAATACTATTGGTGGTCTAGCTGCTGGGGCCAGAAATATAATTTCTGGTAATTTGGCTGTCAGCAACCCGCATATTATAATTAGTAGAGGTACTTCTGGTAACCCAAACCCAACCGGCAACATTTTCCAGGGTAACTATATTGGTACAGATGTTACCGGGATGGTTGGCTTGGGTAATGCCAGTGTTGGAATATTTATAACTGGTGGGGCAACCGAGAACTTGATTGGAGGTACGGCAATTGGTGCCGGAAATATTATTTCCAGCAGTGGCCTGGATGGTCTGCGAATAGGTGGTTCTACCGTTGGTAATATTGTTCAAGGTAACAAAATTGGTACAGACCAAACCGGTAGTGGTGATCTTGGTAACGCCGGGCACGGTGTTTTTCTGCTGCAACAAGTTCTGAGTCAGGGCACTCAGGTTGGTGGCACTGAAGCTGGTGCCGGAAATATAATTGCCTATAACGGCGGTGATGGGGTGTTTTACAATACCGGAATTGGAGCCTCGCCAATCCAGGGTAACTCTATCTTCAGTAATGCTGATCTAGCGATAGATTTATGCGTCGACTACAATGCTGGAACATTTAGTTGTGATGATGTTACCAGCGTTAATGCTAATGATATTGGTGATGTGGATGTTGGCGCTAACAGCCTGCTTAATTTTCCGGTGTTGACTGTTGCCAACAGTATTCTTGGCGTTGGCACTCAAGTTACCGGAACTTACAATGGGGAAGCTGACTTAACGCTAAGCCTGGAGTTTTTTACCAACTCAAGTTGTGATTCATCAGGCTATGGAGAAGCTGAAACCCCTTTGGGTACTGCACAGATAACAACTGATGCTGCGGGTGATGCGAGTTTTGTTATTGATTTAACCGCTAATGCGCCCGTGGGTCAGCTTTTGGTTGCCAGCGCAACTGACACGGCTGGAAACACATCCGAGCTTTCTGCATGTATTGCTATCACTGGGCAACTGCCAGATATGATTTTCGGCGATGGTTTTGAAGCGGTACTTTAACTGTCTTTGACAGAGCAATTAACCGGCAATTATCCGGGTACACTATGTGTCCCGGATAGTTGACATGTGCGCAACGCAGTCAAACCGAATAAAGTTTGAGTTTACTGGCACGCATGATTAATCCTTCCCCGAGTTCCCGCCCTAGGCTTAAACGCGCTCTGTGGAACAATTGGTTTTTCGAAGGTTACAGATATTGGATAAAAAACTTCCCCGATGGTTTTGGTTAGACCCTGGGTGTGCCACTACCGCGTACCTGTTTACGGGACACTTTCAGATGAAGTTCCTCCGAGCCTCGGGGTAATACAGCTGTTTTTCATAAAAGCCAAGTAAGTTTACCCGCACTATTGTCGGCAATGTGAGACTTTCTCTCGTGGCAAAAACGGGAATACCTCTAGCGAGCGTCTGTCCTTGAAAGCTCGGTCCTTGAAAGCTCTCCTTGAAAGCTGGAAAGCTCGAAAGCTCGCTTGAAAGCTCGGATTTGCGTTTCGGCGACCACAGGTAACCACCTTTAGTTTCTTGCTGAAAGGTTTGGTTTTGGTGTACCCACCAGAAACGCACTAATATTCCCCCAGATATGCTTTAAAAGTATTATTTACTTCAAAGGCTATAATATAGGAATGTTAAATATTTTTTTTGAAATATGAACCCAAACAAGTAAGATATGTGCTTAATCAATAAATCCGGAATTTTTATGATTCACTGGAAAAAGACCCTTATTAGCTTTTTGTTTTTAGTACTTATGCTGGGCTTTGGCTATCAGCAGACGCTGGCGCCTGAAGCTGACAGCAATAGCGATATTGATTATGCCGCGCTCGACCGGCATGTTGAAATTATCGCTGATAAACCCCATCCGATGGGTAGTGCGGCAAACCGGGAAGTCAGGGATTATATCGTCGATTATTTTGAATCACTGGGTCTTGAAACTGAAGTACAAAAAACTACGGTGGTGTATAAACTGCCGCACCGATCGAATAAAACCACGATGATCGGCAATGTCGAAAATATTATCGCCAGATTACCAGGAACCGAAATCGGATTGAAAGGGGATGCCAATGATCTAGTGTTGATGAGTCACTACGACTCCCGTTATGATGGCCCGGGGGCGGGTGATGCTGCAGCGAATGTCGCAGGGATTATGGAGGTTGCGCGGATTTTGGCAAGCGGGCAAACACAGGTACACGATGTGGTTTTCCTGATTACTGATGGTGAGGAAGTGGGGTTGTTAGGGGCGCAGGGCTATTTCCGCCAGCACCCACTGGCCGCTAATTCTGGGCTGATATTGAATTTTGAAGCCCGCGGCAGTTATGGGGTCTCCTCAATGTTTGAAACCAGCAGCAATAATGCCTGGTTGATTGATCAGCTGATTGAGTCGGCACCGGATCTGGCTGCCAGTTCATTATCCTATGAAATCTATAAACGCATGCCAAATGATACCGACATGAGCATCACCAAGGGTGAAGGTATTGCGGGTCTGAATTTTGCTTTTGTCGCCGGACTGGCAGATTATCATGCGCGCACCGATAGCGCTGAAAACCTGGATAAAAACAGCCTCGCCCAACAAGCTAACTATGTATTGGGTACCGCCCGCCATTTTTCTAATCTCGGGGAATGGGAGTCAGCCGAGGGCGACAAAACCTACTTTAACCTCTGGCAGGGGGAAGTTGTTAGCTATAGCCAGACTAGCGCCGTAGTTGTCGGCGTGTTGGTTCTACTATTTGGCTTAGCGGTATTCTTCTCGGCTAAAAAATGCGGGATTATTAATTCCGGCGATTTTCTTGCTGGCATTGTCAGTTTGCTGGTTTTATTGCTGATCATCAATAGTGCTTTTGAGGGCCTCATATACTACCAACGCACTTCAGAAAACGGTATTAGTCGGTTGATATCACTCGGGGAATGGCCATTGCTGGCTTATTTTGTGCTGACTCTGGGAATAACTGCCTGGTTTGCGGGTGGTATTAAGCGCGGCATGGGAAGCCTCGAAATTGTAGTTTTTGTTGTAGGCCTAGCACTGCTGAGCCTTTTAGCGGGACGGCCGTGGCTTGTGGCAGCAGGCTTACTTCTGTTGATTCCTCTATTAGAGTTCATCCGCAGGCGTAAAAGCACCGCAGACCTTTGGACAGCCGGGCTGATGTTATGGTGGTTGCTAGCTGCAACACTGGTTTATGTAGCACCGAATGCTTCTTATCTATTTATCTGGCCATTAGCATCCGTACTGCTCGGGCTTGTTTTACGCCGGAAGTTGATAGCTGGTTGGCTCAAGGACACAGCATTTATTCTCAGCTGCATTATTCCGTTGCTGCTATTGTCACCTATCATTATTTTGGCTTATCTCGCACTGGGCTCTACCCTGCCCCAGGGAATTATGATTTTTAGCACCCTGGCACTACTTTTAATTTTGCCACTAGTTGTATCTATTGGTTCTGCTTTGAAGACAAGGGCTCCGCTGCTGATTATTTTCCTCGGCTTGCTAACAACCGGCATCATCATGTTTGATCGCGATTTTGATCAACGCCACCCACTAGGGGAAGAGCTATTTTATGCTATCGATGTTGACCAGCAGGAAGGTTTTTGGGTCAGCTCTGATACCACCCCAAACACCTGGCTTACTGATTTTATGGGTACGGATACGCGTGCAGAAAACTTTTTGCGAATTATGCCCGGCTATGATCGCAAGACTAATATTAAAGCTACACCCTTGCCTGCCTTTAAAGCTGCAAGTCTAGTAGTTACTGGCGAGCGAATGGTTGGAGGTATGCGGCAGGTCAGCTTGCGGCTACACTCCCCAACTTCTGCAGACTATATTAATTTACTGTTCCCAAGTGATGCGGGTATTACAGCTGCCAGTGTGAACGGATTTCCAGTAGTAATACCAAGCAAGCAGACGAAAAACACCCAACAGACCGAAAAAGTTAGCGCGATGAAGGAAAAAGACAAAACCCGTGCTGATAACTGGTGGCGCTGGCGCTGGTATGGCCTTCCGGATGATGGCGCTGATATTATACTGACGCTTAAACTCGGTAAAACTTTGCAGGCAAAGATTGTTGAGATTGATTATGGACTGCCAGCAGATGCACCTCAACGGCCGTTGGATTCCATGCCTAAACCTTATACTTGGTCGGATAGTACGGTAATTTTTCAAACGATTGAGTTCTAGGAAGTAATTGTTTGGGGGGAATTTAAACCCATTTGGTATCAAGCTGGGTTCGGAACGCCTCACTGCCAATCTTACAACTGCCAAATAATTGCTTTTTAAAAAATTTGCTGTATACTTACCTATAAGTAAGTAGGAAAATATCAATGCAAGCAGCAACCACAAGAGAGCAAATCATCAACCAGGCCTTTCAGCTGATGCTTCAGCGTGGGCTCAATGGTTTTAGTTACCGTGATATTTCCGAACCACTGGGAATCAAAAATGCTGCCATTCATTATCATTTTCCCAACAAAATGGATTTACTCAGTGCACTCATAGCTGAAAACCACCAACTATTGAGAGAATCAACCTCAGAATTTATGGCCTATGGAGGCCCTGCCCGCCCCCAGCTTGAAGGCCTGTTCGACTATACCTTAGACCAGTGCGGATGCGGGCGACCCATATGCATGGTTGGCGCATTGGCGGTGGACTATAAAGACCTCAGCGATAACATCAAACGAGCCAATGATAGTTTCATTCATGATTCGCTCAACTGGTTAACAAAAGTTCTGGAAACAGGCCGCGAACAAGATGAATTCCACTTTGAAGGGCCTGCTAAGCGTAAAGCCGTGGCAATTCTTGCTACCATCCAGGGTGCACGCCAAATGGCCCGGGTCGAAAGCATGGATATCCTCACCAGTATATTTGCTCAGATTCGCACTGATCTCGGAATAAGCAGTTAAAAAAATTACCTAATTCGCTTACTTATTAGTAAGTATTTTATAACGGAGAAGAAAATGACTACACATGTAATTAATTGGATTAATAACGATACTACTGAACGAAAACCCGTACTGCCGGCACTAAGGAAAGCAAAAAATAGCGCCTGCTATGCTGCGAAAGTTTTCAGTATTTTAGTGGTTGCTATTGGCGTAAACGGGGCGGTGTTTATGGCACTGACAAATCCATCTATAGCACCAATACTGCACGCTACTTTGGCAATTTCAGGATTCGTTTTCTTGGCACTTGCTGTTGATGCCGAGAAACCGACGCTTGCCTGGTCGCTGGCAGCAACTGGTGTTGCTTTACCGGTTTTAGCCGGTCTCAGCTCAATGCATACTCCAGGATTGACAATCATCGCCGCCGCACTATTGGTGCTATGGGTTACCGCCTCGCTCCTGAGGCGGTAAAGGCTGCCTTAAACAGGCCTGTAAATATTGGGCAGTATATTCAGAACTACTGTCGGTCGTATTTTTAGAAAAGCTTTTCCCTGTTAATTAACGCCAATACACCGGCGTGCAGTACCTGCACACATTCAACTTCTGTTACTCCCAACCTTCTGCGGTTGCTAATATCGTAAGTGCTGCCCTGGCTTTCTGAGTGCTCGCCGTGAATTCCCCGAATTTGCAGCTGATACTGTTTGGCTATTTTCTCAAATTCAGGCATGTTTTTCGACAACCTAGGCAGTTTAATATGCACACTAGCGCGCATTGCCGTACCCAAATTACTGGGACAACTGGTAATGTAACCTAGGTGATCGGATTTAGAAAACCTCAGGGCAGTCTCAAGTTCAGCCACTGCTGTGGACAATCGGCTAAACACGGCTTTAATATCACCACCCATTTGCATTGAAATCATCCGTAATTGATCTTCTTCGTTGACCCAAACCAGAAAGGTTTTTTCATCATTATGAAAGATTCCCCTGCCCTCTGGCCATTCCCGATTTAAACCGGCGGCCTCGAGGAAACGGTCTCCCGCTTTGAATAAAAAATGATCCGCGACTAACTTCACCCTTTCGGCTTCGATCATCCCTTGAAGTGGAAAATAGGTTCCTGCTAATTTTCCTTGCAGTTTATTCAGTGCCACAACGATCAGTCGTTCAACAATCTTACGCTGGCGTTTTGAGATAGCCGAGCCGAGCGGCAAAGCCGATAGATTACGCGCCACACGAATCCGGGTGGAAATTATATAGTTATTCTCGGGGTCTGGATTCGGAGCGTCGAGATCATTTGGATTGAAATTGCTTTGATGTTGCTCAGTTTTTTTAAAGCCATGGTAGCTTTCAATAATCGGGTCAAACAGTGCAGAGAATGTGCTGTAGGAAGCTTTATCTCCCGCATACACACCGATACTACTATCAGTATTTATAAGGCCTGAGTTGATTACCTGCTGCAAATCAAAACCGTTTCTGGTGTGTTTATCTTTCAGTTCGGCGAAAACAGTATCGGTTAAGTGCTTACTTAAAAGTGAGTCGCAGCCGTTTGCAAAGGTCGGTAATTTATTCAAATTTTTCATGTTTAAATTTTTGCAGATCAAAGAAGTCAATCTTCAAGAGGAAGGCGCGCACCAAATGCATGTGCAAGCGTGCCCTGGTCGATAAATTCGAGCTCACCTCCAAGGGGTACACCGTGGGCAATGCGACTGACGGTAAGCCCCTGCTTTTTCGCCAGCGTTTGAATATAGTATGAAGTTGCTTCACCTTCAACTGTGGGGTTGGTGGCGATAATCAGTTCTTTTAGGCTGCCGTTTTGAATAATTCTTGCCAATTTCTCAAGCCCTAAATCATCTGGCCCAATACCATCAAGCGGTGAAAGATGGCCATGGAGAACAAAATACAGCCCCTGATAACCGGTAGCCTGCTCCAAAGCAATCACATTTGCAGGAGACTCCACCACACAGATCAAACTTTTATCGCGTTTAGGATTAATGCATAGATTGCAAATGTCGCTTTCCGATAAATTTCGACATTGCGAGCATTCACCGATATTCTCGACTGATTCTATTAACTTTTCCGCTAGCAATTTGGCCCCGTCACGATTGTGCTGGAGAATATAAAACGCCATCCGTTGCGCGCTTTTATTGCCAACACCAGGCAAGCAGCGCAGGGCATCAATTAGCTGCTGTAATAAAGGGCGATTATCAGACATTGCATTGCAGGCTCTAGTGAATAGATTCAGGTAAGACTCAGAACGGTAATTTCATACCCGGTGGTAAATTCAAACCGGCGGTCATTCCTTGCATTTTCTCTTCGGAGTTCTTCGCCACCTTATTAACCGCATCATTAAACGCAGCGGTAATCAGATCTTCCAGCATTTCTATATCGTCAGTCACTGCAGGATCCAAGCTGACTTTATTGACTTCATGACGGCCATTCATTTCAATTTTTACCATGCCACCGCCGGACTCGCCATGAACGCGCATATTTCCCATTTCTGCCTGGGCTTTAGCCATTTGTTCCTGCATCTGTTGTGCCTGTTTCATCAGGCCGCCTATTCCGCGTTTCATTGATTTACTCCTAAATAATAAATTTATCTTATTGCAGTGGCTTTATAGAGCCTTCTATTAGGCTAGCGCCCATATCAGCTTGCAACGACAATACTGTTGGATCATCTTTGATGGCTTTTTCCGCCTGCGACAACACTTCGGTTGCCTGCCTGGCAATAACTTCGGCCGGGGTCTGCAGGCCTTCAATTTTTTGCTCACCTGTCCCGATGCCGTTCCGGGTTTCACTTTTTAGCGCAATCTGTACTGAAGTCTTAGCATCAAGCAAGCGGCTTATTGCTGCAGCCAGTGCATCCACCGATTGTTTATTGATGATATATTCTAGTTCATCGGCAATCATAAATTGCCATATGCCTTCGGCGCGTGAAACATTCTGGATATTTCTCGCAAACTCCAGGTTAACCCCTCGAAGATCGAGCAAATCAATCAGCTCATTCCAGGGCTTATCGAACACCCCAGTAATGCTAACAGCAGCCAGTACTGGTGCATTGACCGGCTCTGCGGTAGGTTTGCTGACTTGTGGCTGTGTAGGCACCGGAACAGTTTCAGCAACTGCTGATTTAACTGCGGCTTCAGCGCCCTTATAAGGTTTGGCTTCAGCGGACTTTAAAGGTTTTGCCGGCTCTGCTGATTTAGACGGCTTATTAGTTGGTGGATTCACGCTACCATCAGTAGCGCTCGGCCGAAACGCCAGCAGGCGTAAGAAAGTCATTTCCGCACCACTTTGCGGGTCAGGAGCCAAACTCAAATCACGGCGCCCGTGAATGGCAATCTGGTAATACAGCTGCACTGCATCTGGCTCTACTTGGCCACTTAATTGCTGCAAGGCATCCCAGCCCGGGCGATTTTCATCGCGATAGTCGGGTAGTTGCTGGATTAGAGCAATCCGGTGTAAGGATTCGCTGAGTTGCTGTAATAAGCGATCAAAATCGACGGAATACCCTACCTGTTCATCCAGTGCTGCCATTAACCCCGCAGCATCACCGGCAAATAACAATGCCAGCATATTGACCACAGTATCGTGTGCCAAGGAGCCCAACATATCATTAACATCGCTGCTAATTACCTTGCCGCCACCAAAGCCGATTGCCTGATCTAATAACGAGAGACTATCGCGCATGCTACCGTCGGCAGCCCGAGCAATTTCTAGAACGGCTTGTTCGTCTGCCTCGATAGACTCTGTTTGCAACAACTTGAGCAAATATTCTTGTATTTCGGTGGCGCTTAGGCGGGTAAGATTAAAGCGCAAACACCGCGACAGGACTGTAACCGGAATTTTCTGCGGATCGGTGGTGGCGAGTATAAATTTTACATGCGGAGGCGGTTCTTCCAGGGTTTTTAATAAGGCATTAAAGCTAGCCGTGGAAAGCATGTGAACTTCATCAATAATGTAAACCTTATAACGACCACGGGTGGGTGCATATTGTACATTTTCGAGCATTTCGCGGGTATCATCGACCTTGGTTCGGGATGCCGCATCGATTTCCAGCATATCCACAAAGCAACCGGCATCAATATCTACACAGGCGCCGCACTCACCACAGGGGGTTGAGCTAACGCCCGCTTCGCAATTAAGACACTTGGCAAATATTCTTGCCAAGGTTGTTTTGCCAACACCGCGAGTGCCGGTCAATAAAAAGGCATGGTGTAGCCGGTCTTGATCAAGACCATTGACCAATGCCTGTACTACATGGCTTTGGCCTACCATTTCGGAAAAATTTTTGGGTCGCCATTTCCTGGCAAGAACCTGATAAGTCATATTTAGGTGCTGGATTCCATCAACAATATTCAGAAGGGTAACTATACCCTAATCCTAAGATAGAGGCTAAGCTGAAAAGAGTGGCAACCCCCGCCAGCCACACCCCGGCACATGAGTTTGCTGCTGCCGCTGCTCCCTTCCGGGTCTGACGGGGTTGACAACATATCATTGCGAGGGGACCGACGAGGATCACCATATTCCCGAAGTGAAAAATGTGCATAGCACAACACTTCGGGAAAAGCATTGTGCCTCACTAGCGCACGGCTTTCAAGGACTAAATCCCCTGCCCTTCTGCCTGCATCTGAAGCGATTTTCATTCCTGATGGTGTTTTATCCAGCCAACTAACATGGAGGAACTATTTCCTGTTGGAAATTCACACTATAATAGCTTCACCCACAAGGAGAATTTAATGAAACATCTTTGCCGTTACAGCATAATTTTTTGCCTTTTGTTTAGCACTGCAGGCTTTGCAGCACAATCGGTGGTCTCCATTAGCAGTCAGGATGCCTTCTTCAACAGCATTAAAATGTTATGCGGAAAGGCATTTGTCGGAAAAGTAAGCATTGATAATGTCGCTGACAGCAGCTTTGCCGGAAAAAAACTGATTCTGCATGTGCGCAAATGTAACGACAAACAGTTACAAATACCTTTCCATGTGGGAGATGATCACTCTAGAACTTTTCTAATTACAAAAACCGGTTCAGGTTTGTCACTAAAACATGATCATCGGCATGCAGACGGTAGTAGTGATGCACTAACAATGTATGGCGGTCACACTGTGGATGCCGGTTGGGCTCAGGTTCAATCATTTCCAGCCGATCAATATTCAAAAGAATTATTCGTCAAAAATGGAATCCCGCAATCGAACGGTAATACCTGGCAACTGTATGTTTATCCGGAACAATTCACCTACCGTATGGTGCGAGAAGGGCGTGAATTTCGGGTGGATTTCGATCTAAAAACCCCAATTAAAACACCTGATGCCCCTTGGGGTTACTAACCATCGAGACATAGATAGCCTAGTGCCAGATTTTCTGGGTCCCCGCCTCGACGGGGATGATGTGGTGGGGTGGAATGGTGAAACAAAACCATTCGTCATTCCCGCGAAGCCTGCCCTCGCAAGGCGAGGGGGGCGGGAAACCAGTATTTATATAGTCTGATTGACGCTTTATAACTTATACGGCATTATTACCTCTGAACCAGCTCATAAGACTCACAGGAACGATTCAGCCATGCACTTCAAAAAAAATATTTTACTGATCATAATGTTTGCTTTGTTTGTCGGCTTAAGCTCGGGGGCATCGATAGCAGGCACCATTACGGTAAGCTCCAATAGTGGTGGTACGGGCGGTACCTGCACCATCCGTGACGCGATCACCGCGGCCAATACCGATGCTAATTCGGGCGGTTGTAGCGCTGGCAATGGCGCTGATGTTATCGTCTTACCCGCAGCAGCAACTATTACCTTAACCGGTGAGGATAACGCAACAGATGGTTCTAATGGCCTGCCCAGTATAAGCAGCACCATCACTATCACTGGCAATAATTCCATTATTGAGCGTGATGCCGACCTTAGTTGTAACCTTGACGATATTAATGATGTCTCCGAATTTCGCATTTTTCATGTTGCCGCCACGGGAATTCTTACGATTAGAAATGCAACGCTACGTAATGGTTGTGCAGAGGGAAGCCAACCCGCCGATCAAGGCGGTGCTATTTATAATGCAGGTATATTTGAGATATCTGCTGGCACTGTGAGCAATAGCAGTGTCACCAATGATGGTGGTGGCATTTTTTCTGATGGCGGTTTCGTTACCATATCTAATGGCAGCATGATTTCAGACAATGTTGCCGTGGATGACGATGGTGGTGGTATACATATAGCCCCGGGCGGTAATCTATTGGTAAGCAATAGCTTTATCGTGGGTAATCATGCTGAGGGTAACGCCAATGGTGGTGGCATTCATTGCAGGAGCAACACTAATGTTTTAATTTACAATAGTCTGATATCTAATAACTGGACTGAAGGTAATTCTTCTAACGGTGGTGCAATAAATTGTTTTGGTAATTTATCAATTGCTAACAGCACATTCAGCAATAATCGAACCCTAGGGGCTTCTTCCAATGGTGGGGCTATTGCTCAGAGTGGTAGTGGAGTCCTTACGGTGGCCAATAGTACCTTTTCCGGCAACTATACTCTAGCTGCTAATGGTGGTGCGATTCGCTTAAGCTCTGATGCTGCCTCAACCATATTGAATACCACCATCAGTGGAAATAGTGCCGCTAGCAATGGTGCTGGTATCTATTTTAGTGACGATGTGGGTTCGGTTGAGATCACCCATAGCACCATTACTGGAAATAGCGTATCCGGGGTTGATAGCGATGGTGGTGGCATTTATATATTCCAGGGTGCAGTGCTGTTGAATAGTTCTATTGTTGCCGATAATTCTGATCTTGCTGGGGCATCTGATATAGAAATTAATCCTGGTTTCGGTGGTAGTTTATCGGGCTCTTACAATATTATTGGCGATGCAATTACTGCGGGCGGATTGATTAATGCTGTGGATAACAACATCGTGGGCGTGGCTGTTGCTGATGTGATCGATCTCAATTTACAGCATAATGGTGGCCCAACACAAACCCATGCCTTGATTGAAGCTAGCCTGGCTGTTGATCAAATCCCACTAGCCACTAATGGTTGTGGTACATTAATAACGACTGATCAGCGTGGCTTGGGCCGCCCTGATGATATTGCATGCGACATAGGTGCTTTTGAAGCCTTTCTTACTTATGACTGCGACTTGCAGCCCTGGTTGGTAAGTGATGAAAATGACCTTCTGGATGCCATCCTTTGTTATAACACCCGAGTGCTTGCCGGTAGCTACGAGATATCTATCACGCAAAATATCAATCCCAGCATTACCAGCCCATCTATTAATAACAACAATTCTAACATCACCCTGTTATTTGATGGACAGGGCTTTGCAATAAATGCAGCTTTTGGATTGCGGCCCCTGGAAATCATAACCGGTACTACCGTGACTCTTGAGAATGTCAGTTTTGATAATGCGGTCCCTTGAGTGTCACTTTGGGTACCAATCAGCCCCGTAACCGTGTGGTGGGCATTTATGCCCACGCGTAAAAGCCAGTCAACCCGACCTGTTTTTCGGATAATTTTAACTTCGCTGCGTGGGCATAAATGCCCAGCCTACCCGGCAAAATCCAGTGGAGACAAACCTATTAGCCCGATCTCATTTTAGGGGTAATCAAACAGCTTTAAATGGAATGCTAAACAGGCTTAGCTTATTAGTGCCATTCGGGACGACCCCTATCAAACGCCTCAAAAACTCATCTAAAGAGTGTTGTACTTGAAAAGTGAGCTCAAGCTTCCTATATTCTAGTGACTTCGACCGGCACGCCGTTTAGGACGGCATTACCGCTAAGGACATCCACTAGTTTTTCATCGGTTAGTTGATTAGCGCTTACCCCGGCATGCTGGTTGGCGATATCCAGGCGGGTGTTGGCTTTACCATGGCCCCAGCCGTGGGGAATGGAGATCACTCCGGGCATTATTTCATTGCTTATTGCCACCTCTAATTCAAGCGACCCAGCTCTGGATGTTACTTTAACGGCCTGCCCTTGTACTATTCCAATCGAGTCAGCATCGGCTGGATGAATCAGTGCGGTGCAGCGATTTTTTCCTTTGACCATGCGATAGCTATTGTGCAGCCAAGAGTTACAGGTGCGAGGGTCGCGTCTACCGATCAGTAGGAAAGAATGTTTTTCTCGGGGTTTAGCAGCGGCAAGTGAGTCGGTAATTTCTGTTGGAAATTTAAGCTGTAAGCGCGCAAGATCAGCAACAAACTTTTTCGGTGCCAGCTGAATTTTTCCATTTTTAGTTAATATGCCTTCGGGGAAACGAGACTGCAGTGGCCCCAAATCAATGCCGTGTTCTAGCTTCGCCAACTGTTTAAAACTCAGATCTCGATTGTTCTGACTCTTAGGCTGTGCATAGGGGCCTTTTTTAATACCTTTGGCAAGAAACCCTTCTGCTTTGAATGTTTTCAGAAACTTCAGTTTTGCCCAAGCTTTGGCCTTCTCAGTGAAACCGCCCGGTGCCATTAAATAAGCGAGTTCCAGGTATATTTCCGCCTCCGACAAACTGCCTTTAGCCTTTTCAAACAAGGCATGTGAATAGCGGGCATAGTTGCGTACCGCGAAGTGATTAAATGCCAGGTCGTAGTGCGAGCGTTCCAGCGGTGATGGTGGTGGCAGAATAATATCGGCATGACGGCTGGTTTCGTTAATATAAAAATCAATACTCAGAACAAACTCAAGACTATTAAATGCCTTTTCAAGTTGGGTATTATTCGGTGTAGATAACAGCGGGTTACCGGCGGCCACAATCATGGCTTTTATCTGACCTTTACCCGGAGTTAGGATTTCCTCAGCCAAGGCCGCCACTGGAAACTCGCTGATAGTTTCAGGGTATTGGCTTACCCGGCTGTGATAGCGGGCATGTTTTTTACCCGCAGGTTTTTTATCACCAATTAGGTCAATAGCCGGGGTGGTAAACATTGCCCCGCCCTTTGTATCGAGATTACCAGTGAGGATATTAAACAAATTCACCAGCCAGTTCACCAGCGAACCAAATTCGTGGGTTGAAACACCTATTCGGGCGTATAAAACAGCTTTTTCAGCCGCACAAAACTCTTTCACCAACAGTTTAATATCCAGCGCTGGAATACCGGTTTCTTCGGCAACAGATTCCGGCGAATAGTCTTTTACCAAGGCAGGTATTTGCTCCAACTGTTCAACATATTCGTGCAAATGGCCGCAATCAACCAAACCATTGGAAAACAAATAATTCACCATAGCTAATAGTAAGAGTGCATCCGTACCCGGACGAATAAATAAGTGTCGATCTGCAATTTTTGAAGTTTCAGTAAAGCGGGGATCGATAGTAATAAACTGCCCACCGCGGGACTGAATAGCCTTTAAACGCTTTTTAACATTGGGCGCGGTCATAATGCTGCCATTGGAGACCACCGGATTGGCACCCATAATCAGCATATAATCTGTACGGTCTATATCCGGAATCGGCAATCGCAGTGCATGGCCGAACATTAAAATGGCCGCCAGATGGTGTGGTAGTTGATCAACTGAAGTTGCTGAATACCGGTTTTTGGTTTTCAGTTGGCGGAAAAAGCTCACCCCAAAAATCATCGCATCAAGATTATGGACTGTAGGATTGCCTTGGTAAACCCCCACCGAATCTCTGCCAAATTCAGCCTGAATACCGCGCAACTTTTTTGCAGTTTCACGGAATGCCTCAGACCAGCTAATTTCCTGCCAGCCTTGCGGGGTTTTTTTAACCGGCTTGCGCAGTCGATCCGGATCATTCTGCAAATCTTGCAGCGCTACAGCCTTTGGGCAAATATGTCCCTTACTGAAAGGATCTTTTTTATCTCCTCTGATAGAAATAATTTCATCACCACGGAGCCGGATTTCTATCCCGCAAATCGCCTCACAAAGATTACAACTGCGATAGTGTGTTCTAACATTACTTGTCGTCATTCTCAGTTCACCGGTAATAGGTTGTTGTGAACGCCGAAAAACTTATTTTTTCTGCCAACTACCACCCGGGCTGCGGATATAGTTACCTTGCAAGGTTTTCTCTATTGCTGACTGCCCCCCCACCCGCTCAACACCCTTCAGACTGGTGCCCTGGCGATCGGCAATTCTTTGATAAACGGCCTTGCGCTTTGCATTAACATCAGCAATCAAAGCTTTGACATTACCGGGGGCGTTTTGTTGTACCAGACCTAGATACCCGTTCGGTTGTTCGCCAATAAGACCGCTGGCTTTGGCCTCCGAAAGGGCGCTGGCTTGTACTGCCGAAATCGATAACAAGCCAATCAGCAGGGCTAGAAAAACTTTTGTGGTCCATTTATTTAATTTCATTATTTCGTTCCGTTCATTGTTTTGAATAAGCAGTTGTTGCTGTTTTCTGAACACTGGAATTAAAACAGATCTTCATCTTCCAGCAGTAGCTTCTCAACATCTCTTTCAACCTTTACCAAAATTTCGTGTTTAATGTTGATATTCATATTAATTTCAATGGGTTTGTCCGGTGCCTGCACCTTTACTGTCGGTGTACAACCGATAGCAGCCACTAAGATTACCCACACCAGTATTATTAAACGCGTCATTTGATCACCATTGCTGTCGTTAGTTACATTGTAATTGCATACATACTAAATTATACAGTGTGAATACTACCTGAACTTACTGAACTATTGGCTGCGGATTTGTTTAATTATGCCTTCCTCAAAGCTGCCTGTTATGAAAAGCGCTTCAAAAAGCTCCGGTAAGACGCCATTTATTGTTAGGTTAAAACTAATTGGATGACCTCCGTATAAATCCGGATTACTACCACTAAGCCTGATTAACACCTGATAATTACCATCGGATTGATAATCCAGCGTGCCGGAAAGTGACTGGTACTGGAAGTTTTCCAATGCCTGCAGGCCAATATTACCGCCCGCTGCTCCACTTGTATAAGCCAAATGCCCCAATGTACTGGAACTGAAAGTAGCATTTTTTACATATAAGCCACCAGCATCACTACCAACCGGCAGCTTAATATCCAGGCTGCCGGAACCTGCAAGGCCATCAACATCTGCAAACAACAGTAGCTGCTGCAGGTCAACATCATTAAATTCCAATACACTGTCAGCAAGCAAGCCGGCAGAATACTGTAGGTTTACCGGCTGCAAACGGCCACCAAATAGTTGAAGCTGTAACTTAGCTGCCTGTATCGAATCTGTATTCATAATTTGTAGCTCAGTACGGATATCATCAACCCCGAGCCCACCGGCAACCTCCAGGCTAGCCAGAGATACCGAGCCTTTAAGGACCAAATCCTCACTCAGTTCGAGCTGCAGATCAACACTAGCACCCTGGAAGTTATTTTCCAGCACTGAAAAACCAAGATCATTGCCTTTAATTGTTGCAGTGCTGCGAATGGCATCAGCAACAGTGATTTCAGCTAAAATTTCAATGCTACCCCTCTCAGCTACAAGGCTGACAGGCCATTCAATCCCGGCAATTGCTAGCAAAGCCGGCAGGCGCTTTGTCTCTATACTGGTCGGCGGAATGATAATTTTCCACTGGCCGCTTTCCAGGTTCCCCTTATATTCCAGCGGGGCTGATGAGCCGTTTGCGAATAAGATGTTTCCGGAACCACTCAGCTTTGCCTGAGCTTGCAGATGATTTTTCAGGGCAAGTTCAAAGCCCTGCCAGCTTTCACCCTCAACTGAGAATTGAAAACCTTTGGTATTGATCTCAAACTGACCCGTCATATTGGTGATATCCAGCTGATTCCAGTCTAAATCCAGTTTTTGCGCAGTGATGGTTTCACCAGCACCACCTATCAAGGTAATTTCAGTGTCTACTAACTGAGCCTGACCACTACTGAGGATATGGTTAGCCTTAGAGGATACTGTAGCCGTAAGCGGTAAGGCCTGCGCGCGGATAATGGTTTGCACCTCGCCCTTTTCTATCAAGCTAATGACTGCCTGTTCACTATGACTACTGCCATCGAATGTAAATTCAGTTGGTGCATCGTGTTTAGCCAATGGGTAATTAAAATCCAACTTTGCAAGTATATCGTTGCTATCGGCATTTATTTGAATCCGGCTGCCTTCTGAAATCAAATCCAGCTGTAATTGATCCATTTTAATTCCAAGCTCAGCCTGTGATTCGAAGCGGATTCGCTGCTGCAGTAAATCAAGCGCCCCAACTACCCCGACTTCCAAACTGTTGGCCTGTAACTTAAAATCTGCTGTTTGATAAACAAAAGCGGTGCTCTCTTGCCAGCCTATTTCCACCAGAGCACTGGCACTGGCCTGATCAAGGCGCGTGATATCTGCGAGTTCGAGCTGTAGCTTATGTAGACGGATATCAATCGCTGTATCGGCCGCATCTGGGTGCTGAAATTCGGGAAGAATTCGTTGTAACAAGCTCACAGAACTGCTGCTAACATACTGAAACAGCAGGGTATCCGCCTGAGAAACCGTCAATTTTCCAGACTTGATCAAACCCAGCAATTCAACATCTAAATATAGGCTTTCATCCGGGGTTTTCAGTTCTATCTTGGTCAACTCAAGTCTGAGGCTTTGAATTTCCTGCTGACTTTCCGGGTGGTTTTCACCACTGAATGAGGCCAATAACTGTGCTTTCCCATTTATTTGCTGTACCTGCCCACCACTCAGTTGAGCTACTAGCGGGTTAAGCCATTTCGGGTCTGCAGCGTTAGCGTCGAATTGAAAACTGATTTCGCTGCGGCTTTTCTGCGGATGAGATTCCTGTTGCAGATTGATGTTAAACCAGGGGCTTGTCGCAGCAGCCGAGGATAAGGCTAAATCGGCACGCAACGCTGAGCCGCTTATTTCAATCTCCAATTGCCCACCAACCTCAGGATAAGCGCTTAAATTTACAGCCGTTAGCAATTGAAGCCGCTGTTGTTCTGATGGTAGCAATTTGAAGCTGTCAAAATTCAGTAGCAGCGGAGCACGCGATACCACCCCACGAAGCTGCAACTGCATTTTTTGCACTACTATTTCGGGTAAGGGGGTGTTATCTGGCAGTTGTAGAAGCGGCAGGGATACATCATCGAAACTAAATGGGTCGCTGGCATCTGCTGCAGCGTTTAATACAACATCCAGAACCAGGGTGTTGATTTCAAGCTTGCTACTCTGATAATTAAAACGCACTTGTTTCACCGTTAAATCGACATCAGCGATCGGCATATTTCCGTGCAAGCTCAGACTAGCAATTTGGATGCCCTTTATTCCGGGGTAGCCAATATCCAGTTGCGCAATTTCCCAACCCTCAGGGAGTTGGCTTTTCAGCACCTGGGGCAACCACAGTGGCGCGGCGGCATAAATCCCGACAAGCAATACAAGTGCGATTAACAACCATTTAAGCAAAACTTTCATTAAAAATAATATCCGGTTTTCTCTGCTGTCACTATAACAAAAGGCAGGCCACTACTTGTTTAATAGTTGTCAAATCCACCCCAAATTCAGGTGAGTTCCCGACTTGTCATATGGTTCCTAGCCGCATTCACCAGCGCTCTAGTACCGGGTAGCTCACCAAATAACTTTTCTGAAAGCACAAGAACCTCCGGATCACAGATCATGCGTAGATAGTTTCTATCCGCTGCCATAAGCTGCCACCGTTCAAGGATATTACTCTGCACCGGAGTGTCTACAGTCTGCTGATCTTGTTGAAATGAACTACCGCCACCAAAACTGGAAACACTCAACAATGACTCATCACTGAATGTCCCGAGTAACCGCTTTGAGAGTTGCTGCCGAGAATCAACATCTGTCACCCAACGATTAAAGTTGATAACAATTTTATTTGCCTCAGGATATTTTTCCAAAGCAATGGCTGCCCTCGCTGTGACTTTCCAGTTATGTAGGATAAGCGCAAGGTTTTTTACCCCGCGCATAGCCCCACGGGTTTGCAACAATTTAACCCGGCTGGCAAAACAGTTAAATGGATCACGAACAATTAAAATATCGAAAAAATGCTGGCTACGGCCTAAATATCGCCTGCGGATGGCATCCATTCCAAGTCGTGTTGCACTATTTAAAAAGTCGAGCCGTGCTGACTCTAGTTCTTCACGATCTTCAT
Source organism: Lysobacterales bacterium (assembly GCA_021648125.1). Classification (GTDB taxonomy): domain Bacteria; phylum Pseudomonadota; class Gammaproteobacteria; order Xanthomonadales; family SZUA-36; genus SZUA-51. The sequence goes on along the minus strand of JAKITK010000025.1, from coordinate 16,698 downwards.
ATGAGCAAATCAAGAGCTGTTTTGGCAAACTGCGCAGCACCTCAATTGAAATATCTTCATCGATGCCGTAAAGAACTTTTTGCCGGTAGTGGATATAAGGGTCATTATCACCGTGTTTAACATTGTTCAAAAAACACACAGGCTGACCGGCGTGCTGGTTGATGATCCAGTCAATTATAGCGTGATTCCCGCTGCGCATAAGTCCGCAGACGCGCAACTCCAAAAAATTCATTTCGGTTGTCGATTCAGCGCTGATAATCGTTGACCCTGCGACTGATAGTTCATCCATTGTTCAATAACTTCCAAAAACAGCTAGAGTTGGCGCAAGACTAGAATAATTATCAGTTGGGTTCAAAACCATCCAAAAACAGTGTGTCTTGAACAACATTAGTTAGCCTATATCCAGCCAGCAATATGCGCCGCCCCCTGTAATTGGTAATACCCTGAAATTGCGCTATTGGCTAGGTCGTTGGCATTTTCAACTACCAGGGTAGTATGGGTATTGTCAGCCGAAGCATCATAAAATCTCACTCCATTTACAATTAGCTTGCCGTTAAATAGCTTCAGACCGGTTACTCTGTCAATTCTTTGTGGGTTTGAATCTGGAGTTTGATGGAGTACTCTGCGGAAATTCTGTAATACAGCACCGGTATTCAGCGCCGTTACATCGGTGCTATTGACCAGCGCCGGAATCGAAAATTCAGCCACTGCACCATGGGTAAAATTGCCGCTGAAAAAAAGCGAGTGATTGGCAGGGTTATATTCCATTGGCCCGGCGGCACCATCAGCCCGCGATTCTCCATATAGACTACTTGGTATGATAAAGGCACCCTGATACTCCAGAACCTCAATTTGCACCAAGGGCAAAGATCCAGGGTCAGATGTTAGCGCCACCGTAGGTGGGGATATCAGTAGTAGAATCAAGCTTAAAATTAGTATGTTTTTCATATTTTAGTTCCACGCAAGAGCTAAGAATGATTGGGAGGCTTATGAGGCTGCTTAGGGCTATATTCTGATCTGCATGCGCTACATTTGCAAGTTGAGTCTAAACCATCACCAATTAATTTGATTGAAATATCTGCATCGATACCATATAGGAATTTTTTACGGTAGTGGCGTTGTTATATTGGCCACTTAACTATTTCATAATCAGAGGCTCTCAAAGCTGCTGTTAAATATGTGGTTACAGTTACCGATACCCCCGTCGCTAATTATCCAGCCATTCGAACTGATTAAACTATCCCTGGCATCCCTCCCCTCTGTGCTACATGCACGGCTGTTGCCGCCATCAAAATTGACATTGCTTTGTACGCTCTGATTATTAAATCCGATGAGCAGGGCGTCATAATCACTCGATGGTAGCGTTACCTCGGAAAACATAAAAGCCATATTGCTTACCAGCGAGATATTCCAGCTGCTGGTATCAGGGTTTGCCGCGGTTGCGCCATTGAACATACTATTCATTCTAGTGACATTTGCGGTATCCCAACCACTGGTATCAGGGTTTGCCGCGGTTGCTCTATTGAACATATTTCTCATATCAGTGACATTTGCGATATCCCAATCACTGGTATCTGGGTTTGCCGCGGTTGTGAAACTGAACATACCAATCATATTAGTGACATTTGTGGTATCCCAACCACTGGTATCAGGGTTTGCCGCGGTTGCGAAACTGAACATGAAGCTCATACCCGTAACTGCCGCTGTATTCCAGTTGCTGGTATCAGGGTTTGCCGCGGTTGCTCTATTGAACATACCACTCATATTAGTGACATTTGTGGTATCCCAACCACTGGTATCTGGGTTTGCCGCGGTTGCGAAACTGAACATGAAGCCCAGATTCGTAACTGCCGCTGTATTCCAGTTGCTGGTATCAGGGTTTGCCGCGGTTGCGAAATCGAACATGTAATCCATACGCGTAACTGCCGCTGTATTCCAGTTGCTAGTATCAGGATTAGCCAGGCTGGCTCTCTGAAGCATCCGTGACAGACGTGTTACTGCAGATAGATCAGGTGAGTCGGTGGCCACAACAGTCATGTTTTCAGCACCATAAAAAGCTCTTTCCATGCTTGTCCAAGCCCCATTTCCCCACTGCAGTATAGCGGTGATTTTTTGCCTGTCTGCGGTGTTATTGAAATAGATTCTGGGGAAGCCAGTACCTAAACCGCTGTTGTCTGCAATTCTGATGGTATACGAGCCAGCACCACCATAATCGCAAGTGTAATTCCCGGCCAGAGCAGTTGCCTCGAATACTCCGTCATCGTCACAGTCGACATTGTAGTTGTAACCACTGCCGGTGGTTGGAATAGTGAACTGGGTGGAGGTAGAAACCCCAGTATTATCGGACTTGATGGTGATGACAAAATCACTATCAGATGCCGCATATACTTGGGTTATAGCGCATATACCGATTAGTATCGTCAGAGTCTTTCTGAGCATAATAAATTCCATTCTTTCTTGAGAGTTGGACTAACTAAACAAGTGTGATTGAGTGTGATGAGTGTGATTGGGGATTGGGCTAGCGCGGTGCATGATACTACCATAAGCTGGCACTACACAGTTAAAGAACCCTAACTGCAGCTGTCTGAATGAGGATAAAATTCTTCATGAAGCTGAAGTACGAATCCAAATCGAGATTAACAGTTTCAGAATCAGAGGTTTTCAAAGCTGCTGCTAAATATGAAGTCTATCTCACTACAGATACCCCCGTCACTAATTACCCAGCTATTCGAGCTGATTAAACTATCCTTGGCATCTCTCCCCTCTGTGCTACATACCTGGCTACTACCACCGTCAAACATAACATTGCTTTGTACGCTCTGATTACTAAATCCGATTAGCAGTGCATCATAGGAGCTTGATGGTAGCGCTACCCCGGAAAACATAAGACCCATGTCGGTTACCAGCGAGATATTCCAGTTACTGGTATCAGGGTTGGCTGAAGTTGCGTTACGAAACATGCCCCGCATATTGGTAACTGCCGCTGTATTCCAGTTGCTGGTATCAGGGTTGGCTGAAGCTGCCTCATTGAACACGCCAGTCATGCGCGTAACTGCCGCTGTATTCCAGTTGCTGGTATTTGGGTTGGCTGAAGTTGCGCCACTGAACATTAGATTCATGCTGATAACTGCCGCTGTATCCCAACCGCCGGTATTCGGGTTGGCTGAAGTTGCGCCACTGAACATTAAATCCATGTTGGTAACTGCCGCTGTATTCCAACCGCTGGTAGTAGGATTTGCAGAAGTTGCATAACGGAACATTTCGTCCATACGCGTAACTGCCGCTGTATTCCAATTACTGGTATTAGGATTTGCCGCCGTTGCACCCTCGAACATCGAGTTCATACGCGTAACTGCGGCTGTATTCCAGTTGCTGGTATCAGGGTTGACTGAGCTTGCCTCAAAGAACATTCCGCTCATACGCGTAACTGCTGCTGTATTCCAACCGCTGGTATCAGGGTTTGAAGTTATGCGAGCGAACATTTGATTCATATTAGTCACTGCAGAAGTGTTCCAGTTACTGGTGTTCGGGTTAGCTAGGAGTGCGCCATTGAACATTGCAGCCATGTTGGTAACCGCGGCAGTATTCCAGTTGCTGGTATTGGGATTAGCTAGGAGTGCGCCACTGAACATTGCAGCCATAGATGTAACTGCGGCAGTATCCCAGTTGCTGGTATTGGGGTTAGCTAAGGACGCGCCCCTGAACAGATTAGTCATATTGGTAGTTGCGGCGGTATTCCAGCCGCTGGTATTAGGGTTCGCCGCAGTTGCAAAATTGAACATGCTATCCATATTGGTAACTGCAGCTGTATCCCAGCCACTGGTGTCGGGATTAGCAAAGGGCGCGAAACTGAACATGTGACTCATATTAATGACATTTACGGTATTCCAGCTACTGGTATCCGGGTTAGCCACATCCGCCTCGCTGAACATTTGAGCCATACTGGTAACTGCAGCGGTATTCCAGTTGCTGGTATTAGGGTTAGCCGCGTCTGTCCTGCGAAACATGCTCCCCATCTGCGTAACCATTGCGGTGCTCCAAGCACTGGTGTCCGGGTTGGCCACAATTGCGCCGTTGAACATACTACTCATTGTTGTGACATTTGCGGTACTCCAGCCACTGGTATCAGGATTAGCCACAGTTGCACCACTGAACATGTTGTTCATATTAGTTACATTTGCGGTACTCCAGCCACTGGTATCAGGATTAGCCACAGTTGCACCACTGAATAAAGAGCTCATATCGATAACTGTGGTGGTATTCCAGTTGCTAGTATCAGGATTAGCCAGGCTGGCTCTCTGAAACATTCGTGACATACTGGTTACTGCAGATAGGTCAGGTGAGTCGGTGGCCACAACAGTCATGTTTTCAGCACCATAAAAAGCCCTTTCCATACTCGTCCAGGCCCCATTTCCCCACTGCAGTATAGCGGTTATTTTGCGACTGTCTGCGGTGTTATTAAAATAGATTCTGGGAAAACCAGTGCCAAAACCGCTGTTATCTGCAATTCTGATGGTATACGAGCCAGCACCACCATAATCGCAAGTGTAATTTCCGGTCTGAGCAGCTGCCTCGAATATTCCGTCATCGTTACAGTCGACATTGTAGTTGTAACCACTGCCGGTGGTTGGAATAATGAATCGGGTCGAGTTAGAAGTCCCAGCATTATCGGTTTTGATGGTGATGACAAAATCACTATCAGATGCCGCATATACTTGGCTTATAAAGCATATGCTTATTAATACCGCAAGAGTCATCCTAGGCATATTTAAAACTCCATATTTTTTGAGTGTTTGACAAACTAAACAAGTGTGATTGGGTTAGCGCGACGCATCATAAGCTGGCATTGTACAGTTAAAGAACCCATAACTGCAGCTGTCTGAGTGAGTGAGGATAAAATTCTTCATGAAGCTGGAGTACGGATCCAAATTGAGATTAACGATTTCATAATCACAGGCTTTCAAAGTTGCTGCTAAATATGAAGTCTATCTCACTACAGATACCCCCGTCGCTAATTATCCAGCCATTCGAGCTGATTAAACTATCCTTGGCAGTCCTCCCCTCTGTGCTACATACCTGGCTACTACCACCATCAAACACAACACTGCTTTGTACGCCCTGATTATTAAATCCGATGAGCAGTGCATCATAATCACTCGATGGTAGTGCTACCCCGGAAAACATAAGACCCATGTCGGTTACCAGCGAGATATTCCAGTTACTGGTATCAGGGTTGGCTGAAGTTGCCTCGGCGAACATTAATTCCATAGTGGTAACTGCCGCGGTATCCCAACTGCTAGTATCAGGATTTGCCGAAGTTGCGTTAAAAAACATGACATTCATGCGCGTAACTGCTGCTGTATTCCAGTTACTGGTATTAGGGTTTGCCGAAGTTGCATCAGCGAACATTGAGTTCATGCGTGTAACTGCGGCGGTATTCCAGCCACTTGTATCAGGGTTTGCTAAGCTTGCGCGTCTGAACATTGAAGCCATACCGATAACCGCGGCAGTATTCCAGCCACTTGTATCAGGGTTTGCTAAGGGCGCGTTAGCGAACATTTGAGTCATATTGGTCACTGCGGCGGTATTCCAATTAGCAGTATCGGGATTCGCCACAGCTGCGAAAACGAACATGGCACTCATATTTGTAACTGCAGAGGTATCCCAGCCACTAGTATTGGGGTTAGCCAAAGGCGCGAAACTGAACATTTGACTCATATTAGTGACCTTTGTGGTATCCCAGCCACTGGTGTCAGGGTTAGCTATATCCGCGTTGTGAAACATAGCTTGCATATTAGTAACTGCGGCGGTATTCCAGTTACTGGTATTAGGATTAGCAACGGCTGCATTGCGAAACATAAACCACATTAGCGTAACCTTTGCGGTATCCCAACCGCTGGTGTCAGGGTTGGCCACAGTCGCGCCGCTGAACATGCCAGCCATATTGGTAACTGCAGCGGTATTCCAGTTGCTGGTATCAGGATTAGCTATAGTTGCCCCAGCGAACATATTACTCATATTAGTGACATTTGCGGTATCCCAGCCGCTGGTATTAGGGTTAGCCGCAGTTGCGACGAAAATGGCTTCCATATTGGTGACCGCCGCTGTATTCCAGTTGCTAGTATCGGGGTTAGCAACAGTTGCACGCATAAACATCCGGCTCATATCGGTAACTGTGGTGGTATTCCAGTTACTGGTATTAGGATTAGCCAAGCTGGCTCCCTGGAACATTCGTGACATATTTGTTACTGCAGATAGGTTAGGTGAGTCGGTGGCCACAACGGTCATGTTTTCAGCACCATAAAAAGCACTTTCCATGCTCGTCCAAGCTCCATTTCCCCATTGCAGTATAGCGGTTATTTTTCGCCTGTCTGCGGTGTTATTGAAATAGATTCTGGGGAAACCGGTGCCTATACCGCTGTTGTCTTCAATTCTGATGGTATACGTGCCAGCACCACCATAATCGCAAGTGTAATTTCCGGTCTGAGCAGCTGCCTCGAATATTCCGTCATCGTTACAGTCGACATTGTAGTTATAACCAACGCCTGTGGTTGGAATAGTGAACTGGGTGGAGAGGGAATTTCCGCTATTGTCGGACTTGATGGTGATGACAAAATCATTATCAGAGGCCGCATATACTTGGCTTATAAAGCATATGCTTATTAATATCGCAAGAGTCTTCCTAGGCATATTTAAAACTCCATATTTTTTGAGTGTTTGACAAACTAAACAAGAACTAAACAAGTGTGACTGGATTAACGCGTGCATGATACTACCATAAGCTGGCTCGATACAACTAAAGAAATTCATAGCTGTAGTTGTCTGAATGAGGATGAAATTCTTCATGACGCTGGAGCACCGCATGACTCCGCAGGCAAGTAGTACCGCCGTTAAACCATATTGTGAAAATATGTGAATCACAAATACCGTTTAGGTGGCTGAGTGCGCCGTTCATCAATAACGAATACACCAAGACACATCGCAACCTATACTACTAATTAGTTGGAAAAAACTTGCTTACATAGACTAAATAATACTGATTTTCGATTACAAAATGCACCAGTTCAGTCACCTGCTATTGATAGTGGAATCGAGTCAGGTGTTTATCAACTTTTTCAGGATATATAATGGTTTTGACATCAGAGTTGATTTTAATGGAGTGCCAAGACCTTCATTAATCAGCTTGGGATATAGGCAGGCGCATATGAATTTATTGTCGAACCTATATTTGCTAGATAGTTTTGAATAAATTTTGAATAAATAAAAATGTAAGGGCGTTTATAAAGACAAAGACAAAGACTAAAGACATAAAGACAACTATAAGACACTTATAAAATATAAAATAGATTTTATCAGTATTTAATTCTTCATGCATGTGATAATATAAATTTCTTTAAGCATGTGATATTATATATTACGCTTTAAGGCGTAACAGTGCCGCTACAAGGATGTGTACAACACAAATAGGAAGAAAATTTATGAAGACTAAGACAAACTCCCAACAAATGGGCTTTATTAACGCTTTTATACTGACCTTGGGAATGCTATTTGCATCCACCGGCTTTGCCACATCGAGCGGCACTACATGTAACACAGCTGCATGGCTAGGTGGCGCAACTGGTGCGATTAATCCCAATGACCCAAGTAACTCAGTTTCCAGAGTCAAAGGCTTCTGCGGGCTGGAAGTAACCGGCACCGGGCATGTTCAGGATGATAGCCCGGCAGCTGAAACCAGTTTTGTTGGGCACTTCTATTTCCTTCCAGACTTTAGCGGCACTGGCAGTACTGATATTTTTGTTGCCTACGCTGATACTGCTGCGGCAAGCGAAGCTATTGTTATTAGCTACGATGGAACCAATATCACAATTGATGCTAGTGCTATAGGCGGTGGCAGTGCTGCCGTAGCAGCAGCTTCGGGTTGGAACCTGGTCGAGTTTGCCTGGGAAAGCGGAACAACTGGTAATTTCTGGGTAAATGCAGATGCAACTAGCGATCCGGTTAGTGCAACCTTCACCCCCGGTAGCGGCAGCATTGAAGCCGTGCGCCTTGGTGCCCCTAATGGTTTAGGCGGTTTTACTGGCAGATCGCTTTTTGATGAGTATGTTTCCAACCGGACACAGGCAGTTGGGGCATTACTGATTGGTGATGCCAACGGTAACGGAAACCTTTCGATCGCTGATGTAATTACACTGTTCAACGAGTTGAACGCTGGCGCACCAGTATTAGCATCTGGCCAACCAGACTGCAATCTTAATGGAAGCGTTACCATCGCCGATGTAATTTGTTATTTTAATTTATAATTATCGTAATCCTATATATAAAGCAAACAAATAAAATTAGAAAATTAATTTGATAAATTTGGAGTGAGAAAATGAAATCATTGATAAAGAGTTTAATTTTACTGGCGGGTTCGGCACTCGCCATGACCGCTTGGGGTCAGGCAGTCACCGTTGGCACAGGCACAGGTACACCGGGGGGCACAGGAATCGTAGTTCCAGTCACCTTAACTGCTGGAGCGGATATTGCGGGAATCGATATGACAGTTACTTTTACGACCGTCGCGCAATATTCCAGTATTAGCGTTGATTGCGGTGCAGCTACCGTCTCAGCAAGCCTTTTTGCCTCATGCTCTGTGGCTGGCAATACTGTCAGCATCCAAATAGCAGATACTGCTGCAACTACTTGGGTAGATGGATTGCTTGCTAATATCACAGTTGATATTGATGGTGCAGCTACCGCTATGGTAGATCCACTTGTAGCTAATGTGGTTGGCGCGAGTGATACAGGTGGGACTGATTTAGCACCACTCCCGGGTACTACAGATGGATCGTTTACAGTTTCCGCAGCACCACTCATGGATCAAACCATAGACAGCTTCACCTCCACACCAAACCCGCTGACCTTCCAAGGAACCAATGGTGCGCTGGCTGCAACCGCTACTTCCGGGCTTGCGGTTACTGCCTTTGGCGTGATCAGCGGGCCTTGCTCAGTAGCCGGCTCTACTGTTACTGCTAGTGGCGCTGGTGTTTGTGTTGTTTCTGCTAATCAAGCAGGTAATGGCACCTTTAACCCTGCCCCGCAGGTAACAATGAATATCACTATTGATCCTGCAGATCAGGTTATTACTGGCTTTGCCGCCACCCCTACTTCTGGGGATATTGGGGACGACTTAGCCCTGGCTGCAACCGGTGGTGCTTCTGGTAACGCGGTTGTTTTCACCAGCACTACTCTTGCGGTATGTAGTGTTGCGGGCAGCACTGTAAGCCTTACCACTGGCGGAAACTGTATAGTAGCAGCAAACCAAGCCGGTAATGCCGACTTCAATGCCGCTACACAGGTAACTATAAATATAGGCGTAGGCTTGTCTGACCAGACCATAGCCGGCTTTACTGCGGCTCCTGCTGCTGGCAATGTAGGTGATAGCTCAACCCTGAGCGCGACCGCAGATTCCGGTCTGGCTGTGACTTTTGGCAGCAATACTATGGGTATCTGTACCGTTAGCGGAATGACTGTAAACTATATAGCTGTTGGCACCTGTACCGTTACCGCTGATCAGGCTGGGGATGCAAGCTTTAATGTTGCCCCGCAAGTTACTCTGGATATTACCGTAAGTATGGGCGAGCAGACTATTAGCGGATTTAGTGCAGCCCCAGCATCTGGAAATATCGACGGCAATTCAACTCTAAGTGCCACAGCCAGCTCCGGATTGACTGTCACCTTTGCCAGCACCACGCCAGCTTTTTGTACAGTTGCTGTAGATGTAGTCTCCTATATTGCCATGGGACAGTGTGACCTTACTGCTGATCAGGCTGGTGATGCGAACTACAACCCAGCCCCACAAGCTAGCTTTAGCATTGATGTAACTGATACTCCAATTTTACCAGCTATTGCAATACCAACGCTTTCGGCCACAGGGCTGATAGCAATGCTCCTGCTGATGTTGGGGCTTGGTGGTCTGGGAATTAGACGAACCAGCTAATCTTGAGTTAGTAACTACCGCAAGTTAAAAGACCGGGCCATTGCCCGGTCTTTTTTTGTTTGCAAGAAGGGATTAAGTTGGAGTCCACTTTGTGCCGTATGGAATGTAACTAGGCGCTAGATTTTGGGTCGGATATTCCGCGCGCCGGAATGCCTGTTAAAGACCAGCCAATTTTGCAACACTCTGTTATGGTTTCTTTGGTTTGGGTGCTATATTCACGCTACGGGGAAAACAAGCGCAAGAATAGGCGTATGCAAGCATAGAACGCAGTTGACACAATTCAGATGCACCCCCAAATGAACAACAACTAACTCAGCATGCTTCTGGTAATAAAATTAGAGGTGCTTTATTGTACATCTCAAGTGCCACTTCACAAAAAGACTTCAGGCTTTCACTTTCATTGTTTGGCTGAGTATATATCCCCACAGTTCTGGATACATCTAACTGCTTTATCTTTATAAATTTAACCGGATAAGGAGTGTTTCTTTCTGGCATAATCGCCACTCCCAAATTAGCAGCGACCAGAGACAATATAGTCTCGTCACTTTCTGCTTTACAAACAGCATAAAGGCTCAAATCATATCGATCAAATATCCTATGGACTTCCCCCCAGGACTCACATCGTGCTCTTTCAATAAAGGGGTGCCCTTTTAAGCTTCTAATATCTATATTTTCAAATTTTGCCAAAGAGTGCTGATTTGAAGCGACCAGTTTTAAACGCTCATCAAAAAGCGGAGTAAAATTCGCTTCCAGGCCTAACTCAGTCGTGAATAGCAAATCAATTTTTTCTGAAGCAAAAAGGTCAGCTAAATACGCAGCTCCACCAACCTCTACTTCAAGCAATACAGTAGGGGCAATATTCTTATAAGCCTGGATTATACCAGCACCAAACTCTACCGGAATGGTATTGATAAGGCCTATTGAAACTCTTTCTCTACAATTAGAGAGTTTGGACTTAGCAAGCTCAAGTTTTTCATATGCTTGGCGAGCGTGTTGTAGAAAAAACTCACCTTCAACTGTTAATGTTGCTTCTCTACTGCCTCGATAAAGTAGTTGTGCACCAAGAGACTCTTCTAGCTTTTTAATACCAGCCGACAAAGTAGGCTGACTAACGTGTACCCGTTCTGCCGCCGATAAAAATGTACCACTGTCTACAACTGCGAGGAAATATTTGATTTGTCGTAAGTTCATATAGCTTTCTTCTATGTGATATATCCAATTTATCTGTTATTAATGTAACTTAATACTCGTTATTCTAACAAACATAAAGTAACAGGGAGAAATAGTGTTCACAGGTAGCATTATTTGTAGCCAGTAGAACCCCTGTTAGACTTATTGGTAGTGGTATAAACCACTTTTTAACAATTTTGCCCATGAATTGCTGATCGTAACTTGATTGTATGTCGCCTGCAAGATTAAGGCTTGTTCAGAATCTGCCTCTCCACTGCTCAATAATTTCCATAAAAGCTTGGCCAAATCGTTCGAGTTTAACAGCGCCCACACCGTTGATTAACAAGAAGTCCGCCGCGCTCACGGGTTTGTCCCGGCACATCTGTAACAAGCTAGCATCTCCGAAAATAACATAGGGTGGAACACCCTGAGTGCTTGCCAGTTTTTTACGCAAATCGCGTAAACTGCCAAATAATTCGAGATCATCGTCGTTGAGGTCGATGGCAGCCGGTGGCGGTTTTTTGGTCAACTTTTCTTTCAGTCTAGGCCTTGCCAGTGCGATAGAGGTTTCATTTCGCAATAAACCCCGTGCCTGTGGTGTTAGTTTTAGCACTGAATAGGCGGCAATATCCTGATATAAAAATCCACGGTGAATGAGCTGACGAACTATCGACATCCATTCTGCATGGCTATGTTCCATCCCAATACCATAGGTGGTTAACTGCTCATGATTGAATTTCCGCAAAGATTCGGTATCTGCTCCGCGTAACACATCGACTACATGTTTTATGCCGAAGGACTGCCCAACACGGTATACACAAGATAAAACTTTGCGGGCGGCCTCGGTGGCATCGAATTTCTCCGGTGGATTCAGGCAAATATCACAATTACCACAATCACTGTCCAAATTTTCACCCAGATAACCCAATAACACCCGGCGACGGCAAGTGAGGCTTTCAGCAAAGCCGATCATGGCATTGAGTTTGTGGGTTTCGATGCGTTTCTGGCTTTCGTTATTACCCTGCCCTATCTGAAACCTCGCGGTAGCGGCATCTGCTGTGCCAAACAGCAACAAAGCTTCCGCTGCCAGACCGTCACGACCGGCGCGACCGGTTTCCTGATAGTAGCCCTCAAGATGCCGAGGTAAATCATAATGCACAACAAAGCGCACATTAGGTTTGTCTATGCCCATACCAAAAGCAACAGTAGCGACAACGATTGCCAGTTCATCTCGAATAAAATCTTCCTGTACCTGTTTGCGTTGCTCTGTCGGCAAGCCAGCATGATAGGGTGCAACTGAAAACCCCTCGACTTCCAAGGCACAAGCAACTTCCTCAACCCGTTTGCGTGAGAGCGCATAAACAATACCTGAAGCATCTGTTTGGCGTTTTAAAAACTGTAGCAACTGGCTTTGCGGTCGGTGTTTCTCTAATACCGTATAACGGATATTCGGGCGGTCAAAGCTGGTGATAAAGCGTTCGGCATTTTGCAATCCCAATACATGGACGATATCTTCACGGGTATGCGGGTCTGCTGTGGCCGTTAATGCAATTAGTGGAACTTCGGGGAAATGTTCCCGCAACTGCCCAAGCCCGGCATAATCGGGGCGGAAGTTATGTCCCCACTGGGAAACACAATGAGCTTCATCAATGGCGATCAGAGCAATTGGCAAAGATTGCAAAGAATGGATAAAACCGGGACTCATGATTCTTTCCGGGGCCACATACAAAAGATCAAGCGCGCCTGTATGAACTTTCGAAAGCACTGCAGAGGCTTCAGCAGCGCTCAAAGATGAGTTAAATAATTCTGCGCTCACGCCGTTGGCCTGTAATGCATCGACCTGGTCTTTCATCAATGAGATTAATGGTGTAACTACTATCGCCATACCCTCACGGCAAAGCGCCGGCAACTGATAACACAGTGACTTGCCGCCGCCAGTAGGCATCAGCACAAAGGCATCCCCGCCGGCGATCAGGCAGTCGATAATTTCCTGCTGATAGGGCCTGAATTCTTGCAGGCCGAAGACCTGCTGGAGAGTGTCCTTAATTTTATTCATACACGAGTTTCAATTGTTTATTATTTACTGGGTATAGTATAAATTACCGAGCTGTACATACGCGTAGGATATTTGATTTTTTTGCTAGGGACACATTCCTACAATTAATAGTCTTACACTGGATCGCCGTGGCTAGGAAGTCTACGAGCTGGGGCTGGGTAGAAGGTTATCAGGCTAGGCTTTAGATGTTATATATCATGCCGTTGCCCGGGTTGGCAGATCAAATTCAAAGCGGGTACCCTGGTTGACAATACTACTGACGGTAATTCGACTACCATGTAAATCCAAAATTTTATTGACGATAGCAAGCCCCAGACCTGCCGCATTTGAATCACCTTCTTCACTTTGGTCAGTGTGATAATACCGGTCGAATACCCGCTCCAAATCATCTTCGGCAATACCACAACCCGTGTCGGCAACCACAACACCTATGGACCCTGATTGCGGTTTCAAATCAATGCTGATTTCACCATCCACGGGAGTAAACTTGAGGGCATTGCGAATCAGGTTTTCCAGCACCCGCTGGATCAACCCAATATCGGCATAGACTACCGACTCTGATTGGCCCCCGTGCAGTTTCAACTTGATGTTTTTTACCTCAGCCTCAAGTGAAAAATCCTGAGCTACATCCTGTAACAACTCAGCCAACGAAAAGTTTTCCAATTGCGGGTGAATGCTATGTGATTCCAGTCGCGCTAAATCAAACAAATCGCCAATCAACTGACCAAGTCGTTTGGTGTGCTTACGGGTGATTTTAAGGTAATGCAGCCTCTCTTCGGTGCTCAATATGTCATTTTTAAGTAACAGAGTTTCTACATATCCGTGCATGGATGCCAGCGGTGTACGCAAGTCATGGGATACATTGGTCACTAATTCGCGGCGTAGGCGATCGGTTTCTTTTAAGTGTTCAAACTGTTCCCGAATTTTATTCGCCATGCGCCCGAAAGCCCGGTGCAATTGACTGATTTCATCGTCATTATCGGGCGGCATAGTGTCGATTTTTTCGAGGTCTGCAATCACCTCTGGAGAAAATCCAGCATCAGTATAGCGGCGCACATCTAATGTGAGGCGGGACAAGCGCCGGGTCATTAAACTAAAGACTAATAAGCCCACTAAAAAGGCCGCAATTACTATCGCTATTAAAGCGCTAAAGCTGACTCTTTGAACATAACTATCCCGAATACTATCGGCGAGCTCATCATATTTTTGACCGCCAAGAACGGCATAAAGATAGCCTTGTAACTTATCTTCGTACATAACTGGATGTGCCGAAAATACTTTTTCACGCGCATTGTTGCGTGGGTCGGTACTACGCAGCGGCATTTGTGCATTGCCGCTAATGAGTTCCAATAAGGGCTCAAGCCGAACTTGGTCAGTCTGCACGGATTCAGGCGGCATCGCATGATCTAGTATTTTCCCCTGAGGGTCCAGTAGATATATTTCCACCGTAGGGTTAATGACCATCGCCTGCTGGCCCAATAAAGCCAAAGCCTCTGTGTTCACCCTACCTGCTTGAATCAGCTGCCGCTCACCGGTCACATACATCGCAATTGATGCATTTAATCGTTGTGTTATTTCCTCATAATAATTTATTGTGCTATAACGCTCTACTAGAAAAAAAGCACTACCTGTTAATACCACAATGGCAAGTAGTGCTAGCGAAAGCTTGGCGAATAATGTTTTCATTGATACAACGACACGACATTAGAATTTTGCACTCTCATATGACCAATGTCTTGCGGTCTGGCATCCAGTTTATAACCTACCCCCCAAACCGTGACGATATACTCCGGCTGAGACGGATTGGATTCGATCTTGGCACGCAGCCTGTTAATATGGGAATTTACCGTGTGCTCATAACCATCATGGCCATAACCCCAGACGCTATCGAGTAGGTGTGAGCGTGAAAACACCTGACCGGGGTGTCGTAGAAAGTGCAGAAGCAAATCAAATTCTCGCGCCGTCAAGGCAATAGATCGGCCGTTCATTGAGACTTCCCGGCCGGCTGTATCAACAATAAATGCCCCAAAATTTATGTTTTCTTCAGCCTCAGAGTAGCGTTTGTTCAGAGATTCTACCCGCCGGAAAATCGCCTTAACTCTAGCCATTAACTCGGAAACACTAAACGGCTTGGTGACATAGTCATCGGCACCTAGTTCAAGCCCAAGGACACGGTCTAATTCAGATGACTTTGAGGTCAGCATTAAAATCGGTGTATAGGTTTGGTCACTACGGATTGCTCGACAAATGCTCAATCCATCCGGGCCCGGCAAACGCAAGTCCAGCATAATTAAGTCCCATTGCCGCGATAAAGCCTGTCGCATCCCCTGATGGCCGTCACGGGCTATGGTCACTTCGCAGTCGATATCTTTAAGGTGCAGTTGAATTAACTCTGCAATATCGTGTTCATCTTCAATTACCAGTACATTATGTTTTTTCATCTGTGCGCTCAGTTAATTATCGTCACTACATAGACCTGAAATCTAACGAAAGTATCACAGAAAATTTCGATTTAAATTATTAGACTATACATTCAATGATTTAGACGGTATTTTGCATGCGTAATTTTTGTCTAAAGCGTGACCTTCGTGTGATTTTATGGGCACATAATGGTTTGCATCAACAGCTGCTGTGCTGCTGATTAACTTAAAACCTATATGGAGAGAAAAAAATGAAAAAGCTTTTGACAGTAATAACTGCCGGTTTACTCTTGAGCAGCATGGCCTGGGCCGGTGATACTGGCACTAGAACCTATGAAGTGACAGTCACCAATCTCAGCAAGGGGATTAACTTTACCCCCCTGTTAGGCGTCGTTCACAATCGCAACATCGGACTATTCGAGTTGGGCCAACCTGCAAGTGATGAACTCGCCGATCTCGCCGAAGGCGGTAACACCGCTCCACTCGAAATGATGCTTGCAAATTCTACCAATGTGTATGACACCACCACCACCAGCGGCTTATTAGGGCCGGGTGAATCTGTTACTTTCACAATCGAAGGAAGAAATAGCCATAGACTATTCAGCCTAGCTAGCATGTTGTTACCAACCAATGACGCTTTTGTTGCTATTAATTCTATACGCCTGCCAAGGCACGGCCCAGGTAGCGTCACTTTTGCTAGAGCTTATGATGCTGGATCTGAAATTAATGACGAATTATGTGCCAGCATACCTGGCCCAACTTGTGGCGGCACACCGTTCTCTGAAGGGCAGGCCGAAGGCTATGTTTATGTTAGCAACGGTATTCATGGCAATGCAGACCTGAGTTCGGAAGAGTATAACTGGAATAACCCTATAGCAAGTGTATCTATTCACTTAGTGCAGTAATAAGTCCTGCAGCAGGCGGTGATTCGCCTGCTGCATTTTTTGGGTCTTCATCAGATCGAGTGGGTAATATTTACCTATCGAGGCCTTCAGGGTAAAGGTTTAGTCCGCCAAGATGGAAGTAAATGGCATTCCGGTAGCGCGCCTTATTGCGAAACCCTCGAGCCCGTA
>JAKITK010000093.1 GCA_021648125.1 Lysobacterales bacterium | reverse complement strand
TTTGAACACCGATTCCGGAAAAACCAGAAAAGTGTTCAAATAAAACCAGAATCGGTGTTCACATAAAACCGGAATGGGTGTTCAGATTGACCCAGAATCAGTGTTCAGATTGGGCCGGAATATGCATGGTATACAGCCGCTCTTATTTTCCAGAACTGCGCGGCCAGTATAGTCAACCAGAGCCAAGTAATCAGCCAGACTATAGGGGATAGAATCAGCGCCCTGACCAAAACCCAGGAGACTGGTTTGTTTAGCAACTATTCTTGCCTGAATTGAGGTGAAATCAGACGATTCAGGCGACTTGGCTATTGCTGCTCGTATGGGATTTAAGTCCACATATGCCATACAGGTTAGCAAGGCTCTTTCATCAAGCAGTGCCTGGGATTTGAAGCGGCTTTCCCAAAAATGCCCAGTGCATTGGTCCTCTTTATTGGCTGCCACAGCAATGAACTGATTGAGGAAGCGCATAAACCAGGAAATGCTCATTAACCGCTCACGGTATATGCTCACACTGCAAGCTACCAGTTTCAGCTCAAATTTCTTTTGTGAGTCACCAGCAAGATAGCGTTGGCAATGCCCTGGAAGCGAGCATAATTTACTCCATTTCTTCAGCACTTGTTTATCCGTCAAACCTGCAGTTGAACGGATCTTCAGAACCAGGTGGTAATGGTTGTGCATTACAGCATAAGCACAAACATCAATGCTGAATATGTCTGCTAAATAACTAACCCTATCAACGATCCAGCCGCGCCGGTGCTCATACGAGCGGTTGCTTGCTGAATCATGACCACAGAGAAAGGCTCTACGAACACAGCGGCTAATGATGTGGTAGTAGGGGGTGTCTGAGAAGGAAATAAGCTGTTTTCTTGGCAAAGTCATGGTGTTCTCCAGTTGAGAACCTAGTTTGGGCTTTATTGTTGGAGAATAGAACTGGGGTTTTGCTGAAATTATTGTAGGAGAGTTCTGATTATGTGGCTGTCCTCTTGATTTTTTCTTGATTTCGCTCTTGATTATCCGCTATCCTCTTGATTATCAAGATTGACAAGTAACCCCAATCACACATAACAAGTGCGTGCAGGCGTATCCATAAACCGCTGCGTATTTTGTTTGCCGCTAATGCGAGCGTAGTGCTCACTAAAGCTGACGACTTTCCTGAATTTCTTTTGCAAGCCAAACTTTTATGAGGGACTGGTAAGGCATATCGCGCTTATTGGCTTCTACCTTTATATTGTCTAATAAACCTTCAGGTAATCTCAATGAAATTGTCTTTGTTGAAAGCTTAAGGCTAGGAAAAACTGCGCGCCTAGCCTTGCTCAAGTCCAAATATTCGCTCGAATCGTGGTTTTCCCAAAACTCACGCTCTTCCGCCTCAGTTTTGAATATTGGTGTTTTCTTAAGCTTTGTCATATATCATTCTCTCTTTACGGTGCATATCCCTAGCTGAGATAACGCGAATGAGTGTGTTATTTTCTCTTAGGGTAAAAGCAATGTGCAGCTTTCGGCCTTTGTCGGTTTTACTGTACGCGTGGTATCTAGCTTCCTTATTGCTATGTTTTTCATCCAACAAAAGCAGCAACGGGTCATTAAAAAATGTTTGTTCAGCTTCTGCCTGACTAACAGCATGTTTTTCGTAGCTTTTTCTGGAGTTCCCTTCGTCCCAGTCAAAGCCAACGATTAGGCGGAAATTAATCATATTATGTATATTGCAACAATATACATCAACTGTCAAGGATGCAAAAAAATCCTTGCCGACCTGGATTAATCAGCTCTAGTCTTCCAGTGACAAACCGTTGGACAGGAACATCGCTGCCCGCCACAAGTTTCAGCTCAAATTTCTTTAGTGGGTCACCGCTAAGATAGCGTTGGCAATGCCCTGGAAGTGAGCATAATTTACTTCATTTCTTCAGCGCTTGTTTATCCGTCAAACCTGCAGTTGAACGGATCTTCAGAACCAGGTGGTAATGGTTGTGCATAACCGCATAAGCGCAGACATCAATAGTAAAGATATTGGTTAAATGCCCAACCCTATCAACAATCCACCCACCCACGCCGGTGCTCATACGAGCGGTTGCTTTCTGAATCATGACCACAGAGAAAGGCTCTACGAACACAGCGGCTAATGATGTGGTAGTAGGGAGTGTCTGAGAAGGAAATAAGCTGTTTTCTTTGCTTGTAGTGGAAACCGTCGATAAAGTTCTGATCTTTTTCTAAGCTCAATCATTATTATTGAGTTAGCAAAAGCAGTTCAATGTTCGGCTTTCTATTCTGATCCTGAATGTTTCGGCTCAGCAGCATAGCGGACTTTGGCGACTTTCACTTGGTTCTGTTCTTCAATATCCGTCCATGTCACATAAACATCATTACCGATGCTCTCAATGATCGGGAAACCACTGCGCCGTGATGCATTGCTTTGTGCGACCTTCGTGTGTTCCAATAATGCTCCTTCCGGGCTATACAATGACAACATGAGTTTGGCTTTGTTGGTGGCGTCACCCATCCAACTCACTACAATAATGCCTGATTCCAGAATGGTCGCGCCGACTCTGCCAACTGTGTTTTGGTCTGCAACCATGACTGGGGCAGAAAAGCTGGCACCATTATCAGTTGATATTGCCAGCTTGACCTGGGGTATATCGTCCACTGCGGTAAACCATGCCACAGCCACCTGACTGCCGCGCGCCGCAATTGAAGGGCCATTTACGGGGCAACCAGCGATTTTCCAATCATCATTGTGAATGGCTGCCGGTGCAGTCCAGGCTCCGTCAATAAATCTTGTAATGTAAATATCCCGAATTTCATCTTCAGTACGATTACGATATACCACAAGCGGTCCAAGGGAAGACATTGCGGAGCTTGTTTGACAACAATCACAAACACTTCCATCCAGCACCCACTCGCTGATGGTATCTCCGTGTTGGCTAAATACCCCGGCTCGTATGGTCATTGCGCCAGCAACATCTTGCTTGCCTTGTGACCCGTCTGCAGCCTGATAACCACCGCGTGTTTCACGCCCATCCAACCATGTAATCAAGGTACGGTCATCGTTCATTGGTAGCATAGAAACAAAACCATGTTCAGCACTGATTTCATCCTTGTGTATCTTGATGGCCTTACCCCAGCGCTGTTCTTTGGGGTTGTAAAAGGAAGCTTCAACATTGTAGTCATAAGTGCCTTTTGCGCTTTTTCGCAGCCAGAGGGCAGTCATATTGTCCCCATTTACGGATAAAAATGGAAAGTCTGCCCAGTTTTTAAACCAGTCATCACCTGTGCTTATCACCTCAGGCGGACTCCAGTTGCCTTTGTCTAGCCTAGAATAATTCAGACTTAGCATCTGGCCATCCTGACTTACCCAGGACAAATACAGCCGACCTTTGCGATCTGCCACTACTCTTGACAGGCTGCTGTTTGCAGTTGCAGGTGATGTTATTAATTCAATCTCGGTTTGACCGGCAAATAGAGTTGTAGTTTGCACCGATAGACCGATACAAAATGCGAATATTACTTTCATGGACCCGGCACTCATTAAGCTCTTCATAAGAATCAATTGCCTGTTTGTTTCGTGGAAACCTGATTTGTCTTAACCGGTAGGTTCAGCAGGGCCAGTTGTTTCAACATATCCTCTGCACTTTGCTCACCGAGCAACTTCGCCACCACTTCATTTTCTGGCGACAGAATATAGGTCGTTGGTAATACAGTTGGTGCCTTCAAGTTCAGGAGCTTGACCTCTTCCATCGTTAGCGTGGGGAAATCTACGCCCATTTTTTTGGCAATTTTTAGGGTTTCATCTCTGGAATCCTCATCAAAGTTAACACCAACAATTGTCACATTGCTAGCTGCCAGTTGCTGGTTAAGTTTGTTGAACATTGGGATTTCTTTGCGGCAGGGAGCACACCATTCTGACCAGTAATTCACGATTGTCCATGTTCCTTCCGCCGGCGCTGTTTTCTCTGGTTCAGTCGCGCCCAAGCTCATAGAGACCAGTATTGATGCCAGAATCACATAGTAAGCAATTTTCAATTTAGTAGTTTTCAATTTAGTAATTTCAACGCTGTGTGGTTGTGTTGGGACGCTAGTATAACAAAGAACCTGGATGTCCGTGTTCTTGCAACAATCCGATGCACCAGGGTTAATACTTATAAGGGGAAGGTACCGAAGTATTAGTAAATATTAGGGGTCGGAGTCAAATGTGATTGCGAGTGTTTTCTGTCTCTACAGCTTAACGCACTTGACTCCGACCCCTGAAAATAGACCCCGCTTGCATTCAAATGAGAGACTAGTTTGGGCTTTCTGGTTGGAGAATAGAACTGGGATTTTGCTGAAATTACTGTAGGAGAGTTCTGGTTATGTGGCTGTCCTTGATTGGTCCTTGATTGGTCTTGATTGGTCTATCAGCAACGGGGTTGTTTGACTGAAAGAACGCACCCGTAAAAACTATCTGCTTACTGATCCCGAGAAGGGGCCGGTAAGTTTTCTATCGCCCCAAGCGTGAGAATTGGTGTGAAACGCATATAAAGCCGATCCTGGTTGCTAAAATAGGTTCAAATTACATGGTAGTCTAGCTAAAAACTATGATAATGAATGGCCGTTCGGTACTTTGAGTTTTCTGACTTTTCTGGCAATATAGCGTTTATACTACTTATATGCTGGATGAGCCTGACGTGGTCTGGGTTTGCAGGATCAAAAAAGGGTCAAATTTCGGTCAATCGTATGGATTGGCCAGGCTATACAAATTTTTGGAGAGAATATGAAGAATTCAATTTCGCTAGTGATCATGATGTTTCTCTGTTTGATTGTGCTAACTGCTTGTGCACCGCCAGTGCATGATGATCCGGATGAGGCAGATCAAGTATCAGATTCCAATGCCCTTTGGTCGGGCAGCAAAGACAATCACTTTTCAGGCAAACACAATGATTTCATTGACGACCTGATGTTGAACGGCAATGTCGCCTCTGGTGGTAGCCTGGATGGGCTGGTGTCCACACAGGCGCCAGGTTGTGCAGTGGGGGTGCTGAAAAACGGCAACATCACATATCTGCAATCGTATGGCTACGCTGCCGTCGATACCGGCTGGACACTGGACACGGTGTCGCCAGTGGCGTCGGTTTCAAAAACGTTCACCGCCTTGGGTGTCATGCGCATGGTGGAAGAGAACCTGGTGGAGCTAGACGAGCCCATTCAAACTTATCTGGGAAATGCTGGCGAGTTTGCTGATGTGACGCTGGAAGAGCTTTTGAGCCTGAGTGCAGGGGTGCCAGCGGGTGCACCCAATTGGACGAGCGCACCCAGTTGCCCAGCCTCAATGCCCAACAGTGCCAGCACAAACTGGTGTCTTAGCCATCCGCGTGTGGCCTTTGATGCCATAAAGGATGACATTTCGCTTGGAGCACAAACCAGTAAATACGCTAATATTAGTTTCATGGCGGCCGGCGCGGTGATTGATCAGGTCAGCTATGACAGCAATATGGTAGCGAATGCACAGCGTGGCTATGAACCCTGGATCTGGCATCAACTTGGCCATTGGGCCGACGATTACAATGTGGACGGAGAACTCATCTCATTGGCCTTGACGCATTCCTGGCGTCATGGTGATATCAACCCCTATGCCGATGGTTTTGATTGCAGTGGCAATTGCGGCAACAACCCTCCACAGGTGGGTGCCTGGCTAAATGCAGGCTCGCATGAAGGCTGGTGGGGGCCTGCTGGAGGCTGGTCGATGACCATTGGTGACCTAGCCCGATTTGTGGCGCTGATTGACAATGAAAACGTCCTCACAGAAAACTCCTGGGATGAGATGTTTGACGCCCGCACCAACGTGTTTGGCAGCAATAGTAGCGGCATTGATTATGGCCTTGGGGTCATCGTGGAAAACTGGGACAACACACCCCACACAGAAGATATAGTCTGGCATGGCGGCGATCTGGTAGGATATTCCAGTATCTGGTTTTATTCCACGATGCAGAGCAACAGTTATGGCGTCGCCATCCAGTGCAACGGCAACGGCAACGACAGCGGAGGCGGGGCCACCGCCTTTGGCTTGCGGGCGTATGCCCAGGCGATTAATGACTATGCCCGCTCCGGTGGTGACATCTACCCTGAACTGGACATCGTGATTGGCTTTGCCACACAGGAAGATGCCGCGGGTCCTTATTTGATTGACGAGAAGATGACCCATTTGGTCAGCCCTTCCAGCCTTCACCTGCCCTGGTTGATGGGCCAGGACATTGTGCTGGACATCACCCGCTCAGGTCGCAGTAAAATGAACTATACTTTGTTCGCCCTGGATGTTACTGAAGGCCGTACTCGAGCACAACCTTCCAAGGTATACGACCTAGGTGCAGTCCGCTATGTACCCGAGCGTTTCAGTCGCACCACACCTCGGATGGTTAACCTAAAAACAGAAGCCGGGCCAGTACAATTCAATGACCTGGCATTTGACATTGGATTCAGCAAACATGGCACACACCTGGCTGAGAGCAGGTTCTCTGCAGTGCTGGATCTAAGTCAGCTTGAAACTGAGGGCAGAATTGGCAGTTGGCCGCGTCTGTGTCGCATGGCCAAACAGTTGGACGGCGTGACCTGCCAACCTTGTGACAATGGCACTCGCTCCTGCCTGCCAGTCGTGTATGAATTTCAGGCCATGCGATTGGATCGCGAAATACGGCCTTAGTCGATCAGAGCAGTATTGCGATTAACACATGTACACCCAGAGACCGGATCAGTCAGGCCTCTGGGTGTATCGAAGCGATGAGTTGCTACCATCGTGAATACGACAAATAACCTGGGCCTGAGTCCAGTGTGTTGCCTGATTCATTACTCCCCTTGCTCGGCGTCTCGACGGCGCTCTTGAAATATTATGGGGTGCCTGTCCTTTAATATTTTTTTTAATATTTTTGATATTTGTTATGGGGTGCCTGTCCTTTAATATTTGTTTTTAATATTTGGTTATGGGGTGCCTGTCCTTTAATATTGCTTTAATATTTGTTTTTAATATTTGGTTATGGGGTGCCTGTCCTTTAATATTTTTTAATATTTGTTTGGGTCTTCATCAGATCGAGTGGGTAATATTTACCTATCGAGGCCTTCAGGGTAAAGGTTTAGTCCGCCAAGATGGAAGTAAATGGCATTCCGGTAGCGCGCCTTATTGCGAAACCCTCGAGCCC
>JAKITK010000024.1 GCA_021648125.1 Lysobacterales bacterium | reverse complement strand
TCATGAATAGATCAGAGGCTCCTCAGCTGACTTTCTTCACTGTGATCGCCATGAAAACTGCATCCAGTGCGCGATGTTGATTGCGACCGGGGCGGAATCCATAACTAAACCCACAAAAGTCATTCTCGTAAATCGTTTCCAATACCCAGACCAGTGCTTGCTGTACGATTTTATCCTCTAGGGTGGTTATCCCTATCGGTCGTTGCTGCCCATCATCTTTAGGTATCCAGACTCGCTTTACCGGTTGCGGCCTATAACTGTTGGTATGCAGGCGATGGCAAAGATCCGCGTAGCTTGGCGGGAAGATCCTCACCATAACTACGCCAGTCTTCACCATCCACGCCAGCCGCTGCCTTAGAATTCAAGGCGCGATAGGCTTTTTCTAACATATGCTCAGTTATAGGATGCATAAGGTTATTGAAACGCAATCGGCTGTCCCGCTTTGCCGGTGTGGCCTTCCCCATCAGACAACAAGGTCGGCGTTCTCAATCGGTGATTTCGGAGCTCAATACTGAGCCTGCATGTTCCTCTGTCAACGCTTAACCTTTGGCCTCACGACCAACGGCTCATGACTCAAGGTCTCAGCGGATGGTTAATCCCTACTGAGTAGAGGGCTTTCACCTCCAATCTTCTGCCGATTTAGCTCGGCGCTCTGTCTGTCCTTTTTTTATTTTGGCGCTCTGTCTGTCCTTTTTTTATTTTTTATTTTTATTACTTACTGTCCTTTTTATTAACCTTTCATCACATTTTGATGTTGTCGGATATGTTGAGCGCTCGAAAACAACAACTTACCTTCTAGAGCACAACTTTTAGTCTTTAGTAGGCATAACAACAGCTAATTTAGGTGCTCCGGTTTATCAGAAAGCACTTCTTCAACACCTAGATTACATTCAAGCCTTAAAAGAGTGTGGCCTTGAGGCTTTGGTCCTTGAACCCGATGAAGACTATCCAGATTCAACTTTCATCGAAGATGTTGGAACGAGTGTAGAAGGATTGTTATAAAAACTTTTGCTATAATTAAGTTAGGCAGGTTGTAAAAAAGTTAGGCTAGATATGAACAATAAAAAAACTAGTTAATAATGAGTTTTAACTAAAACGGAAAGTCTAAATGAACCTACGACAACTACTAAAAATATCACTCCCAATTATTCAAGCTCCTATGGCCGGCGTGCAGGACAACAAACTTACCGTGGCGGTCTCTAAGGCAGGTGGGCTTGGTTCACTCCCTTGCGCGATGCTTGATTCGGACGCAATTCGCTATGAGTTGACGAAAATTAGAGAGCAAACCGCCGAGCCTTATAATGTAAATTTTTTCTGTCACACGCAACCTGAACCCAACCATAAGCAGGAAACTGTTTGGCGTGCCGTGCTCTCGCCGTACTTTGCAGAATTTGGAATTGATCCAAATACTATTCCCGTGGGCCCCAGTCGAATGCCCTTTAGCAACGAAGTTGCCGAGGTGTTGGAAGAGTTTAAGCCACCTGTAGTGAGCTTTCATTTTGGTTTGCCATCGGTAGACTTGATGACACGGGTGCGAGGCTGGGGTGCAAAAATTTTATCTTCAGCGACGACTGTTGAAGAAGCACGTTGGCTGGAAGCGCATGGAGTCGATGCCATTATTGCACAAGGACTTGAGGCTGGTGGTCATCGCGGTATCTTCCTTTCTGAGGATCTAAACACCCAGAGCGGTACGTTCGTGTTAGTCCCGCAGATCGTACAGGCGGTTAAAATTCCAGTTATTGCTGCAGGTGGTATCTCAGATGCGAAAGGTGTTGCTGCTGCTATGGCACTTGGCGCAGCTGGGGTGCAAGTTGGAACTTCCTACATGTTGTGCCCAGAAGCCACTACGAGCACGGTGCATCGTGGCGCCTTAAAAAGCGAGGCGGCGAGCGTCACGGCGCTTACCAATCTCTTCACTGGACGCCCCGCACGAAGCATCACGAACCGAATCATAAAAGAACTGGGTCCAATCAGTGCAGCCACGCCTGTATTTCCTCTGGCGACGTCTGCCATTGCGCCTTTGCGTGCTAAGGCTGAAAGCATGGGTAGTGGTGATTTCTCTCCACTGTGGGCTGGACAAAATATCTCTGGATGTAAAGAGGTTTCAGCAGGTCAGCTTACTAAAGAGTTAGTGCGTGAAATCGAAGGTGCTTTTTAATGTCGTTGACTCTTCCTAAACTCGTTGACGGGAAGCCCACCTATTCCCCAGTCTTCCAAGTCAACTTCATCAATTACTACAAATGTCGTTGCAGGTGCTTTATTGAGAACACGAACTAAAAGTTCGGTTGTTCCCTTAATAAGTTCAGCCTTCTGCTCGGGTGTGGTTCCTTCTCGGGTGATTTTAATATTTATGTAGGGCATTATAGCTCCTTGATGTTTTATTTTAGAAATAGGTTTATATTGTGGTTTATTTAATATAATCGTAATGAAAAACTTTTGAAATGATCTGCCATTTTTGGTCTACGAAAATCAACGTTAGGAAATCTGTGAAGAACTTTTCTTTAATAGAACACTCCACACGAGCATGCGCTGTTACAGGACCTGCAAATTCCAAGGATATGATACGGTCATTTCGCTTTTCTCCTCTACTAGAAGGTGACGGACGCTTGTCAACGATTGGAAAGTATTCATCCATATCAAGCCGAATCATCGTGCCATCAGTCACAGAAACGTAGTATGCTTGCGGATGAAAAACATCTGCAAGCATAGAAGTATTACTGTTATATAAACCATCAAAATATGTTGAAAGAACGTTTACGATAGTTAAAAACTCTGTTGCCATATTTTGTTTCTCATTTATAATCATTAGTTCAGTAACCCTTCTGCACGCATTGCATCTTGAACCGCTTTCCGTTCAGAAATACGTTCAGAAAAGCGGAAATATTAGGCCATTTATCCAAACCTATACCTGTTGGTGTCGTCCAACTAGAAACGACGAAAAACAAAGCATCCACAACTGAGAACTTATTGCCTAATAGATACTGCCGCCCATCGTTAAGGAGCAATTCAAAATGCTCAAGCTTTCTTCCAAGAAGAAAAAACAAGGTAAGCCTTCCGCCAGAAGAATGCCCATTGCATCGATGTTTAGGTGTTATTGGCGGCAGATGGGCCCCTGCTATTATCTGGTATTTAAGTGAGGACCCCAGACGATTTAGTGAATTAAAAGGCGATATTCAAGGTGTATCAGCTAAAGTATTGACGGCACGTTTAAAAAAATTAGAGGCTGATGGTGTTATCAATCGTGAAGTAATGCCGACATCACCGCCCTCAGTTGAATACAGTTTGACTGAATTGGGCGCAGAATTAATACCAGCAATAAAAGCCATAGTTGCAGTAGGACATAGGCTAAAAGAGGTGAATAAGTTATAGCCAATGACCTGTTCCCATACGGATTGATGAACCCATTCGTTTGGAACATTGTGTAGTGGCTTGTAAGAGGAGTTTAGGAAGGATTAAAGCCCTTTCCCATGAAACTGACAAGTACCGAAGCAGTTTATTGCGTCAACTTTTCACGCTTTCCAGTTAGATTGCCGTGAAATCTCACAAAAGTGAAGTCCGCATCCCCGTTATTTTAGCCGATTGCAGTTCCTAGGGCGACAGAAGCCGTGCCGCGCCCTGTAGGGAACAGCCTGTTTAGTGAAATATCGGTTTCACTCTGTCAAACGAACAACCCCGTTGCCGGTGGAGCCCTCGTCTCCGGCAACAGGCCTGTTGTGGTTGGAGTTACTTTTTCATCCAGATGAGCGAGTATCTTGCGGATCACCTCTTTCAACCTGATTTTCGTCAGTGGCTGATCTACACCCCTTCTTCCGCTCTTACAGTATTGACCGGAACTCGTTGAGGTCTTCTTCTGTCTTGATGTTCTAGGCCGCCGCCTGCGCGATTGCTTGGAGCTCTTTCTTGTTCATGATTTGCCTATCCTTACCCGTTAGCGGGTTCAATGATAGGTAGTTACACAGACTTTTTTACAGTCTCGATTGCGTGTGTGGATATCAACTATTCTGCAACAAGAACGCTGCCCTTAATGTAGTAAATTCCCTGTGCTGGTATATCTTCAGCTATCCCCGGTAGCGTCTGATCACTAGCATGCACTTCTAATCTTACAAGGTAGTGCCCATTGATTGAATTTTCTGTGACTAGTATTCCGGACACATTTTTAATCAAAGCGGGTTCAAAACGTTTGCTTGGAGATAAGGTCTTTATCCAAACATCAGCGCTATCATTGGTCAGCATGATATGGCTATTCGGTCCTATATTCTCTTTTTTCAGATCTATTTTCATTCTCCAGTTTTCAATATTATTAGAGCTATATGCGATATACAGTGTCTTTCCGTCAATGATCTGTATGCGGGTAAATCTTCTCGCTCTTTCTGCATTTCTCCATTTCAGTTCAAAGGACGGTGGAACTTTATGTGCTGCCTCTTTTTTCGGCTTGTCAGGGGCCTTGTTCAGGCGTCGCTTTATAATATTGAATGTTGCCCTATTGCTGGCAAGCTTTACCTCTCCCTTTGCGAAGCCCGTAACTTTAATGGTGGTATTCCCGAGCCATCCCTTCGGGGCGCTAAATTTCATTGGTGTTTCAAAATTCACCGGCTGTATTATTCCATGCCAAAGAGTTTGCTTGTTATTTTCGTAGGTAACCATCATTCGGTCGATATTTGCTGCATAGATATAGTATTCAAGCGTATCGCCTTCGCATACTTTATCAAAGGCTCGGGGGTCTCTGTTTATTAGAACTTTTGGGGCACCATCACTAGTGATTCTGGGTATATTGTTGGTGGCATCGATAATTGGACTATTTCTGGATTTATGAACAACAAGTTCTGAGGTGCAAGAGAAGTGAGTCTCAGATTGTTCCGTCTTTTCATTCCCCTCCCTTTGGCGTTTCTCCTTGTATTCAGTGACAAGCACATCTTTAAAGTCAAGCCATTCCGGAAAAACTGCAGTAAACCCAAGTAAAATAAGCAACAATAGTATGCTTATTCGAATAATATATTTAGTAATGTTTGTTAGCATATGAAATAATAGCCCATGATATAGATCAATAGTGTTTTATAGAGTTTGAGGTTAAGTTAGATTTTACCTTAAATGAGTGTCTACTTTATCAGGGGATGCTCACAATGTGTTGTTGATTAATGCGGGCGAATTATCTCTTTGCAGGTAGACGGGGTAGGTAGACGGGATAGGTAGACAGGTAGACGGCAGGTAGACGGGACAGACGCCTAATAGAAGCATTCCCGTTTTTGCCACGAGCAGGTAGACGGGACAGACGCCTAATAGAAGCATTCCCGTTTTTGCCACGAGAAGAAATCGATGTTTACCGACAGGAAACCGAGTAATTTACTTAAAAGTCAATCGGGGACAGACCAGAATAGCACTGACCAGAATAGCACTAAGATAAGGGGTCTTATCATGTAACCTATCAATGACTTAAGCTTTATTTAAAGCTAAATTATAAGGTGTATAATTAATGCAAGAATGGCACTAACTTAGTGCCATTCTGCTCTTCCCTCTATTCTTCGTTCCTGAACCGCCTTTTATTGTCGAGAAACAATCTATGGACTACAAATTATGACCAACACCAGAACCGCAATCATTACTGGCACAACCTCTGGAATTGGCACTGCGCTTTGCCAGTTATTGCTTCGTAACAAATATAACATCATCTGCATAAACAGAAATGAACAGACGGCAGATGAAATCAGATCTGGCCTGCTCGAGCAATTTCCTGAGGCTAAAATTACCAATTTTACGGCTGACCTGTCGGACCTAGTGCAGATTGAGGCGGTTGCTGCAAAGATTTCCAAACAGTGTAAGACCATCGACTTGTTGTTCAACAATGCCGGTGTGCTTATTCCGACAAAAATGATGAGCGCACAAGGTGTTGAGATGCATTTTGCGGTCAACACGATAGCACCTTATTTTCTTACCAAGCTACTATTGCCACAAATGAGCGCAGCAGAAAAATCGGCAGTCATTATTTCAGGCTCCGGTGCTAGAAAAATGGTGGACTCCTTAGAAGTAGGTCAATTAAGCAATCCGAAGGACTTCAAGGTAATGTCTGGAGCTTATGCCCAAAGCAAAGCCGCGGTCAGTTTGATTTTTTCTTGTTTGCAGCAACAAAAACATGAAGGTGACATACTGTTTTCGACTATTGATCTGCCGGCCACTAAAACCAGAATGGCCAAAAGCCCGGCTATGCCTACAGTGTTCAAACTATTCTCATTCATGTTTTCCAGTCCGCAAAAGTCAGCGCAAAAATTGTACGCCGCCGCGATTTCGCGCTCACAAGTCGCGGCATTTGAAGCCCCGAGGCAGACAAGAAAGAAATTGCTTGAGCTAGTTGAACATATTGTAAATTGAGCTGGGTTTGAGGTTTTGGTTATGAAACAAATAGGGGGTCTGCCCTAAAAATTGAATAAAAAACACACCACGCCACCTTGGGCGTTATCCCGGGATGGCGAGTAGCCTGCAAAATAAACCCCAAATAAACTCTCGCCAAGACGCAAAGATAGCAAAGTTAAATCATTGGGTTTCTCTGCGTTCTTTGCGCCTTAGCGAGAGACATGAAACCTGTTACTGATAAGTATCCGGATTTGCAGGCTGGGACGACAGGTTTTTTTTATCTTACAGTCAAAGTCCCCACAAAACCTCAACCCCAGCAGCTAAAACAGGATCATTATCAGCACCCTCAAATTCATCCGCAACTACCACATCCGGTTCGATCCCGTGTTTATGGATTACTTGGCCGGAGGGGGTGTAATAATGTGCTGTGGTGAGTTTAAGTGCAGCGCCATTAGCAAGCGGGAAAATTGTTTGAACCGAACCTTTACCAAAGGTTTTCTCACCCACGATGGTGGCACGGTGATTATCTTTTAACGCGCCAGCGAGGATTTCTGCTGCAGATGCGGTACTACTGTTTACCAGAACCACAATTGGAATTCCTGTCAATAATTGCTCACGGTTGGCGGAGAATCGCAGGTCTTCTGTTTCACCACGAGTTTTGGTGGTAACAATCAGGCCTTTCTGCATAAAATGGTCGGCCACCGCAACACCACTGTTAAGAACTCCACCGGGGTTATCGCGTAAATCTAGGATTAAGCCGGGGATTGCCGAGCGTTTAAGTTGAGCGCTTATCTCGGTTTGTAATTCCCGCGCGGTATTGTGTTGAAAGCTTTTAATCTGGAGGTATAAAAAATCTTCAACCAGCCGGCGCGAGCTAATTTCATTGTAATGTACAACCCGGCGCACCAATTCATAGCGCTGGCTAAGGGCTTTATCACTTGCGCTTGCTTGCCGCAGGGTTTCAATGGATACCCGACTATCGGATTCACCGCGGAGATCCTCAAGAGATGCGTTTATCAGTCGCCCTTTAACAGCCTGGTTATTCACGGCAGTAATAATGTCGCCAGCCTTTATGCCTGCTTCCTCGGCTGGTGAATCAGCAATGACCCCGGTGATTTTAAGGCGGAAATCCGCACTCGAAATTTCCACGCCAATACCGGCGTAGACACCGCTGGATGTCTCATTTAAACGCGCATATTCAGCACTTGTCAGATAGCTAGAATACGGGTCAACCTCCGCTAGCATGCCGGTAATCGCATGCTGGAAAATCAACTGCTGATCTACACTCCCGTAGTACTGGTCTCGAAGGCGTGTGTATACCTCGGTGAAGGCACGCAAATCTTCAAGGTTTACAGACTGTGGACGCTCCTCAGATTCAGCCGTTAAAGCTTGCGATAAAAATATTAACAATACCGCTGAGAGCATCAATAATCGTTGTCGGCAGCTGTGGAGATGATTAAGCAACATAAACTTCTCTTATTTTTGAAACCAAGACTGCGGGTTCAGGGCTTTACCCTCATGGCGTAATTCAAAATATAGGCCATCGTAGGAAGTACCCGATGCCGGCCCGCTCTGGGCAATAACTTCACCGTTTCCAACCCATTCTCCTACCGACTTGAATAAGCTCTCATTATAGCTGTACAGGCTCATAAAGCCGTCACCATGGTCGATGATCATCAGTAAGCCATAACCTCGCAGCCAATCTGCATAGGCAATACGGCCATTGGCAATGGTGTGAACATCAGTGCCTGTAGATGCTTGAAAGAACCAGCCTTTCCAACGGATATTACCGGAGCGTTGATCCCCGAAGCGATAACGAACCCGGCCATCCAGTGGTTTTGCTAATTGGCCCTTAACGGTCTGCAGTGAAAGCTCGGCACCTAGGTCTTCAGGTATGTCGCCAAGCAAATCTTGCAGGCGTTCCAGCAGAGTTTCTAGGTCTTTACGATCTTGTTTTAATTCGACCAAACGGCTGGACTTGGTTTCAATCTGGTGGTTCAATGCGGTAATGGATTGTTGTCGTAGCTGGCGTTTGTTTTCAAGGCTTATCAAAATGGATTCGGCATCTGCCTGTAAGCCCGTCAATACCTGTTCGGCAATTTGCAACTGCCGATAGTTTTCTTCGAGGATGTCGAGTTGCTGGTCAAATTCACTGATCAGGCTTAGTCGCGACTGATTAAAGTATCGGTAATAGGTCATCATCCTGCTACCCTGGCTGAGGTCATCCTGATTCAGCAGCAGTTTTAGCTGGCTTCCACGACCCAGCAGCCAGGCTTGGCGCAGCTGCTGGGCAAGCTGATGTTTTTCAAGTCCTAGTTCGGCTAATATTTGTTGCTGGTTTTGTTCCAGTTCAACAATCTGCTGTTGTTGCTCTAGGGCTTGTTGTTGGAACATGCGCAGGTCGTGACGGTTTGACTGAATCTCCAGGTCCAGTTGTTTCAGCGCCTGCTGTTCATCACCGAAAAGGCTGCGAGAACCCTCCAGTTCCTGCTGTAAATCCTGGATATGTTCAGCCAGTTGTTCAATTTGTTGCCGGGTTTTTTTCTGTTTATCGGTTTCCGCAAAGCCGAGATTCCAGTTGAAAATTAGGAATAATAACCCCACGGTAAGGATCAACCAGGTTTGTGTGGTTAATGCTTTTCGAGTTCTAGTCATTAACATCCAACAAGTCACGCCCGGTCATTTCTTTAGGGGTAGGAAGCCCAAGTAGACCGAGCATAGTTGGCGCAAGGTCACGCAGGCTGCCGCTCTGGAGTTTCTTGCTGCTGCCAGGGTAGAGCAAAGGTACCGGGTTGGTGGTGTGTGCGGTATGCGGTTGACCTGTTAGCGGGTCACTCATCTGTTCCACATTGCCGTGGTCGGCGGTAATTAGCAGCGCGCCACCAACAGCGTCTATCGCTGTGGCAACTGCGCCCAGCAGCACATCAACGGCTTCTACCGCACAAATTGCAGCATCCAGCTTGCCACTGTGACCCACCATATCAGGGTTGGCGACATTGGCGATAATGACATCGTATTGGTCAGAGTGAATGGCATCTACAAGGGCTTGCTGTAACAATGGGGCGTTCATTTCGGGTTGCAGATCATAGGTGGCAACTTTTGGTGAGGGAATCAGCTTTCGATCTTCGCCTTTAAACGCCGCCTCTGAACCGCCATTAAAGAAAAAAGTAACATGCGTATATTTTTCGGTTTCGGCAGCGCGCAATTGTCGCATTCCATGGGCTTCCAACACCTCACCAAAGACCTGTTGCAACTCGACCGATGGAAAGGCTATCTCGGTTGGCAGTCCTTCAAGGTACTCGGTCATGCTGACAAAGCTGGCGAGTTTTGGGGCTTGCCGATTGAAACCTGAAAACTCCGGCTCTACAAATGCCCGGGTTAGCTCGCGTGCCCGGTCGGCACGAAAATTAATAAAAATAACACTGTCACCCGAAGCAATAGCCGGGCTACTGCCAATTAAACTAGGCTGTACAAATTCATCATTTTCAACTCTCGCATAGGCGGCTGCCAGTGCTTGGCTTGCATTTTTATAGTGAAAAGGCGCGGCGGCGTTAACCAGCATATCCCAGGCTCGTTGTACCCGATCCCAGCGTTGATCCCGGTCCATTGCATAATAGCGACCGCATAGACTGCCAATTTGTGCAGAAGGTATGTCGGCAAGTAAGGCTTCAAGTTTATTAATCGAATCCAGGGCGCTGCGTGGCGGGGTATCGCGGCCATCAAGAAAAGCATGTATTACAATTTTTTTAGCACCACGAGCCTGTGCCAGACGAATACAGGCGAACATTTGTCGTTCGTGACTATGGACACCACCGGGGGATAACAGTCCCATGATATGCACGGTTTTTTCTTTTGCCTTGTCGATCGCCGAGCATAGCGCAGGGTTGGTGGTAAATTCACCACTGGCAATCGCTTGTTCAATTCGGGTGAAATCCTGAAATACAATCCGCCCGGCACCGATATTCATGTGCCCAACTTCGGAATTTCCCATCTGCCCATCGGGCAGACCCACCGCCACTCCCGAGGTTTCCAGCAGCGTGTGCGCGCCGCTGTCCCTGAGCCGGTCCCAGTTTGGGATATTAGCATTGCTGATGGCGTTGTCGGCAGCCGCTTCGCGATGGCCCCAGCCATCGAGTATAAGCAGCATCAGGGGTTTTGGACGGGTGTGTCGAGTATGGGTATTGAGTTCTTTCTGTGATTGCATTTTATTGCCTAGCTTGGTCAAAATAGTGATTAGTATAAGCTTGAGTTGAAATTATCGCATAATTACCATTCAAATACGCTGAGGCTCCCTAGCGCTTCAGATTTGCGTATAATATACGGATAATTTTTCATTAGGTATTCATTAGGTATTTTTTATGGGCCAGTTAATTGAATTTGCAGGCAATCACATGTTAATGGTCACGGCGTTTGTCGGCACCCTGTTAATGCTGATCTATACCGAGGTCAGCCGTGCTAACCAGGGCTTTAATACCATCTCAACACATGATGCGGTAAGCCTTATCAACAATGACAATGCGGCCGTTGTAGATGTATCTAACGCCGATGTTTATCGTAAAGCACATATTGCCGGTGCATGGCACTTACCCTTGGCGCAATTAAAAAATCCGGGTAAGGATATTGAAAAACTCAAAGATCGCCCCATTATAGTGGTGTGCAAGTCCGGGACAATGGCTCAAACTGCTGCATCAAGTTTGGTGAAACAGGGCTATTCCAGTGTTTCACTGCTGCGCGGCGGTATGACTCAGTGGCTCAGTGACCACCTTCCGGTTAAGAATTCTTAACGGCTTGGTCATTGAAGAATTAATTTATTAGCTTTAGCATCTTATTAATCTGATTAAGATCAGATAATTACAACTCCAGAGAGAAATATCATGGCAGAAAAAAAAACACAGGCAGAAGAAAAAACACAGGCAGCGACAGTAGAAGGACAGCCGAGTCCTGAAGGCATGCAGTTTGCCGTACAGAAGCTTTACGCGAAGGATGTTTCCTTTGAAGTTCCTAACGCACCGACAATTTTTACTGAGCAAGGACAAACTGATGTCAAGCTCAACCTCGGTCAGCGGGTAGATGAAATGGGTGATGACCTGTTTGAAGTGACCCTGACAATTACGGTAACCGCAACTGTAGGTGAAAAAACAGCCTATCTGGCCGAAGTTGTACAGGCGGGTATTTTCCAGATTTCAGGCTTTAATGAGCAAAGCCACCACGCTGCTATGAACACCCTGTGTCCGACAACTTTATTCCCTTATGCCCGCGCCATGATCTCCACTCTGGTGACAGACGGTGGTTTCCCACCATTGGTATTGCAGCCGATTAACTTTGATGCACTCTACGGGCAGCGTATGCAGCAGGCCCAAGCGGAAGCTACGGCCAAGGCAACACCTGAAGGCGAAGCATAAAAGCACCATAACCTTTATGACTAAACCACTAATTTTTGCGGTAGCCGGTGCCGGTTCCTGGGGAACCGCATTGGCCATTCAGTTGGCCAGAGCCGGTCAGCAGGTCAGGTTATGGGGTAGGGATAGCAGCCATATAGAAGAAATCAAGGCGAGCGGGCGCAATCAGCGTTTTCTCCCCGGGGTCGACTTACCCGAAAATTTGGTCGCTGTTCCATCCTTGGCAACAGCGCTGGAGGATATCGATCACCTACTGATCGCCGCCCCGAGCCATGGTTTTGGATCAGTGCTGGCACAATCAATTAAATATCTGGATGTCAGTCGTGGTCTGGCCTGGGCCAGTAAAGGCTTTGAGCCGGGCAGTGCCCGCTTATTGCATGAAGTGGCACGCGATATGTTGCCTGCCGATACACCGCTGGCGTTGGTCACGGGCCCTTCATTTGCGATGGAAGTCGCACGCAATATGCCCACAGCAGTTACGGTTGCGGGCACAGACCCGCAATTTAACCAACGCTTTGCGGCCGCGTTGCATCATGGTGCGTTTCGTACCTATACTTCTGATGATCTGGTTGGCGCGGAGTTAGGTGGCGCGGTCAAAAATGTGCTGGCAGTAGCCACTGGTATCGCCGATGGCATGGGTTTGGGTGATAATGCCCGTGCCGCACTGGTGACCCGGGGGCTGGTGGAAATGATGCGCCTGGGTGCTGCTATGGGTGCACAAAAAGAAACTTTAGTGGGGCTCGCAGGCATGGGTGACCTAGTGCTTACTTGCACCGGTGACCAATCACGAAACCGCCGTTTTGGACTCGCTCTGGGTCGTGGCGATAGCGCTGAGAAAGCACTGGTGGAAATCGGGCAGGTGGTTGAGGGGGTCAATACCGCAGAGGAAGTCCACCGTCAGGCTCAACAGCACAAAGTAGAGATGCCAATTTCAGAAGTGGTATTTTCGATAATCCACAAAGGCCTTGCTCCCGAGAAAGGCTTGAAAATGTTACTCTCCCGCGAACCCAAGGCTGAAAGTATTTAATCTTCGGCGGGGTATTCCTGAAAGTCCAATTGTCGCCAGGCTTCATAAAGTGCCACCGCCACCGTATTGGATAAATTCAGGCTGCGGCTGCCAGCAACCATCGGTAGGCGTACAACTTCAATTCCTGCTGAGTCTCGAATAGTTTCAGGCAGTCCGCGGGTTTCCGGCCCGAATAATAAACCGTCACCATCGGCAAATTGAATCTCAGTATGTCTGCGTTTTCCGTGGGTAGAAAAAGCCATCAACCGCATTCCAGGCTGGCGTTGGCGAAAATCCTCCCAGTCTGAATATTCTTCAATGCTGGCAAATTCGTGGTAGTCCAGGCCGGCTCGGCGCATTTGTTTATCACTAAGATTAAACCCCAGCGGGTGAATCAGGTGCAGCTTAGCGCCAGTGTTAGCGCACAGACGGATTATATTACCGGTATTTGGTGGGATTTCAGGCTGATAGAGAATAATATGTAGCATGCGCTATCATAGCGGTATTCTGCGCATATCAAAACCTCTGATTACAGATCGGGAAGATGGTTTTTATTTACCGGTGCAAAAAAAAGATCTGTCATGCCGGGTGGTCATTACGCACATCCTTGTGTTCTCACGAGCTTTGTGCTTCTTGCACATCACCCGGTATCTCCTAACAATTGCTCGGGCCTCAATGAGATCCCGGCTCAGAGGCCGGGAAAGTATCTTAATTTTCTTCAGAAGTATGTCTCATTTCTTTATGAATCATAATCACCTGTACTTCGCCTTCATCTGCGCTGAGTTTGCCATTGCTGGATAAGCTGCTGCGTTTAAACATACGCTGGCT
Organism: Lysobacterales bacterium; assembly: GCA_021648125.1. Lineage (GTDB taxonomy): Bacteria > Pseudomonadota > Gammaproteobacteria > Xanthomonadales > SZUA-36 > SZUA-51. The sequence goes on along the minus strand of JAKITK010000024.1, from coordinate 29,335 downwards.
GCCATCTGCAGATACCCAGGATGTTTCTGTTGCAGTATTTCCGTCCATGCAATTTATATCATCAGCATCTAGGCTTGCAAGTGCTAGTAACTCATGTGTTTCCATCTCACAATCATCACAGTCGGTCTCGATGAGGACTTCAAACTTACACTCGGCTTCGGCCATATGCAGCCCCGTGTTGACTTTTTCTCCATCAACCAAAACTTCCACTCCATCTTCAGTGCGAGTCAGAGTCAGCTCTTTGCCACTTTCAGTATAGATAATTTCAGATTCGCCAGTCGCCAGATGCGAGAGATCAGTTTGGTGTACTTCCAGATCATCTCCGTTGATTTCGGTCATTAAAGTTTCTTCAGCAGAAACACTCAGGCTGAAGCTCATAAGTAGGCCAGCAATTAGGCTATTTCGAAATATTTTGTTTGTCATTTTTGATCTCTCAAGTAGATATTAGTTAGTGAATGATGCAGCACCCTATAGTTTAATTTCAGGGGGTACAAATTGAAGACGACAGCGGTTCTGAAATGGTTACAAAAATTTTGCATTATTTTTACAGCGATAGTGCCACTAACAAGAAAAAAACAGCATGAAAAACAAAAGGATGAAAGAGAATTTCGCTAAGTTATTGATTCTTTCTAGCGTTGACAGCAGCAGGCTAGAGGCGTATCGTTATCAGTCTAAACACAATATCTTGTGTTTTTGCAGGCTAATTATCACAATCTGTTGTGTCAGAGCATAAATTAAAATTCGCAGAATAATGCAGAAACAATAAAAATAATCAATTAAATACAATAAAGACAGGGACATAAAAATGGGCAGCGTTCAGCTAGAAGTTATGAATACAGAAAATAAAATACTACCTTTACAATCGGCATCACTGGATATATGGGATAAAAAATATCGCCTGAAAGATAAAAACGGTAACGCGGTTGATGAGTCAATTGACGATACTTTTATTCGTGTAGCGCGGGCATTATCAGAGGTGGAACTGGACCAGGAAAAGCGCGAGCACTGGTACCAAGAATTCTTATGGGCACTGCGACGGGGCGCAATTCCTGCCGGCAGAATTACCTCAAATGCCGGCGCTCAGGAACACAAACCTGCAACCTCTACGATCAATTGTACTGTTTCCGGTATTGTTGAGGATTCAATGCACGGTATTTTAGATAAAGTCCACGAAGCCGGACTTACCCTAAAGGCCGGCTGCGGTATTGGTTATGAGTTTTCTACTCTGCGTCCAAAAGGTGCTTATGTATCCGGAGCTGGTGCGCATACTTCCGGCCCGCTGTCGTTTATGGATATCTACGATAAAATGTGTTTCACGGTCTCCTCAGCCGGCGGTCGCCGGGGCGCGCAAATGGCAACTTTTGAGGTCGGTCACCCCGATGTTATGGAGTTTGTGCGCGCGAAAAGAGAAGCTGGCCGTTTGCGGCAGTTTAACTGTTCTCTGCTTATTACCAACGAATTTATGCAAGCCGTCGAAAGTGAGCAAAACTGGCCGCTGGCATTTCCTATTAGTAAGAAGGATGCTGATGATATCGAGCTTGCTGATGCTGAACAAGTGATTTGGCGCGACTGGCCTACCACTGAAGGCTATATCACTAATGAAGTTGGAGAAGTCGCCTGTAAGATTTACAAACAAATCCCATCGCGTCGTTTGTGGGATATGATCATGGCCTCAACTTATGATTTTGCCGAGCCTGGTTTTATCCTTATCGACAGCATTAATGATACTAATAACAATTGGTTTTGTGAAAATATTCGAGCCACCAATCCGTGCGTAACAGCGGATACCTGGGTGCAGACGGATACTGGACCAAAACAGGTGGCTGATCTGATTGGCACAAGTTTCACTGCACTGGTCGATGGTATATCTCATAAGAGTGGTGAGCAGGGCTTTTTTCGCACCGCTAACAAACCTGTTCTCAGGCTGGAAACAACAGAAGGGTATAGCCTTAAACTTACCGCAGATCACCGTCTGCGCCGGGTGTCAAAATTTACTCGTTATAGCACCGAAACCGAATGGTGCGCTGCCAGTGAACTTATTGCAGGTGACCGGGTTTTATTAAATGACCATCGCCAACAAGCTTCATGGCTGGGTAGTTACAACCGTGACCAAGGTTATTTAATGGGTTTGTTATTAGGTGATGGTACAGTTAAAACTGATAAGACCATACTCAGCGTGTGGTCGCAGGCAATGACTGTAAATGGTGATGCTGGCGGGATTGATGCGGGTACACAAAGTGTTATGACCGAGGCCTTAGCCGCTGTAAAAACGCTGCCACATCGTAGTGATTTCAATGGCTGGCAAGCAGTAAGTGGGCGTAGTGAATACCGCCTGTCTACTGCGGCTATTGGCGGGCTTGCTGACACCTTGGGTTTCAGTCCGGGTAATAAGCATATAACTGCACCTGTCGAGAGTGCTTCGAGTGAATTTTATCGAGGTTTCTTGCGCGGGTTTTTTGATGCGGATGGCTCGGTTCAGGGCACTCAGAAAAAAGGTGTTAGCGTACGCTTGTCGCAATCCCATTTACAGGATTTGCAAGCAGTGCAGAGAATGTTACTGCGTCTGGGAATTGCCTCAACCGTGTATCGCAATCGCCGTGAAGCCGGCAAGCGGTTGTTGCCGGACGGTCGTGGCGGCAAGCAAGAGTATCAATGCAAGGCGAACCACGAGTTGATAATTTCTGGTGAATCTATCCGCCAATTTAAGCAGTTAATCGGCTTTGCTGATGTGCGCAAACAGGCGCGTCTGGAGCAGTTACTTGAAAGTTATCAGCGTGACTTGAACCGTGAGCGTTTTGTTGCCCGAGTGGTTTCAGTTAAAGCTGCCGGTGTTGAGGATGTTTATGATGTTCAGGTGCCGGGTATAAATACATTCGATGCTAACGGCTTGCACGCGCATAACTGTGGAGAGCAACCGCTGCCTCCTTACGGGGCTTGTTTGCTGGGTTCCATCAACCTCACTCGTTATGTTGAAAAGCCTTTCACAGAAGAGGCCAGTTTCAATTGGGATGATTACCATAAAACAGTAAAAATATTCTCCCGCATGCTCGATAATGTAGTGGATATTAACGGTCTGCCATTGGCACAACAACGGGCTGAAATAGAACGCAAGCGGCGTCATGGTATGGGCTTTTTAGGCCTGGGTTCAAGCCTCACCATGCAGCAGATGAAATACGGTTCGCCGGAGTCTCTCGAGTTTACCGAGAAAGTTTCACGGGAGATGGCATTGGCAGGCTGGGAAGAAGCACTCGAACTCAGTCGCGAAAAAGGCCCGGCCCCCATCATGAACGAGGTTTTTGAAGTTACCCAAAAAATGCTCCGGCAACGACCAGAAATGATCGCTGATGGATATAAGCTCGGGGATAAAGTTGCAGGTAAAGTATTGTTCGCAAAATACAGTCGCTATATGCAAAAAATCGCTAAGTTCCGTCCCGAACTGGTAGCAGCATTAGCTGAAGAAGGTGCGCGCTGGACTCACCATACATCCATCGCACCCACCGGAACTATCTCCTTGTCGCTGGGCAATAATGTATCTAACGGTATCGAGCCTAGCTTTGCCCATCACTATTCGCGTAATGTTATTCGCGAGGGTCGTAAGAGCAAAGAGAAAGTCGAAGTTTACAGCTATGAGTTGCTAGCCTACCGTGAGTATATTAATGCGCAAGCTATGCCGAATTCAGATAAGGTCGAAGAAAAATTGCCGGACTATTTTATTACCGCAGACTCGGTGGCTCCCTGTGAGCATGTTGATGTCCAGGCGGCGGCGCAAATCTGGATAGATTCTTCAATTTCCAAAACTGCCAATGTACCTACGGACTATCCCTATGAAGACTTCAAGGATATCTATATGTATGCTTGGAAAAAAGGTCTGAAAGGCTGTACCACCTTCCGCTTTAACCCGGAGGCCTTCCAGGGCGTGCTGGTTAAAGAAGAAGATTTGGAAAAAACCATTTACCGCTTTGTGCTTGATGACGGCCAGATCGTTGAGGTTAAAGGTAACGAAGAAATTGATTATGATGGCGAAATTCACACAGCAGCGAATCTTTTTGATGCCCTTAAAGAAGGTTATTACGGTAAGTTTTAATACCTCTGATAACGCTTAACAGCGGACAAACAATATTAATACAGGGTTATTGAATACCCGGAGAATACCATGACAGTAAAAATTATAGGCAAAATTGTCGACTATGAAGTGCTCTCGGAGGAGAAGCAGCAACAGGAAAAAAAGAAAACCAAAGTTGAAAAGTCCTCCGATAATATTATTCGTATGACCGAATCAGTACAGCGGCCTGAAGGCTTCGATTCGCTGGAAGGCTCTACTTATAAAATAAAAACACCGATGGATGATCATGCCATGTATGTCACCATTAATGATATTGTGCTTAATGCTGGCACCGATCATGAAACTCGGCGGCCGTTTGAGATTTTTATCAACTCCAAAAATATGGATCACTTCCAGTGGATTGTGGCACTAACTCGTTTAATGTCGGCGGTCTTCCGTAAAGGTGGCGATGTAACATTTTTGGCAGAAGAGTTGCAGGCAGTGTTTGACCCCAAAGGCGGGTACTTTAAGCCGGGCGGTAAGTTTGTGCCTTCCATTATTGCCGATATTGGTGGTGTGGTAGAGCATCATCTCATTAAAATCGGCTTAATCGTTCCCGATGAACTCTCCGAACAGCAGCAGCTTATTCTCAAGCAAAAGCGAGTAGAGGCGGAGGCTGCTGTAAAAAAAACCACTGATCTGAGTGTAGTTAGTGACACTGCAACTGATGAATCCTATCCCGCATCAGCTATCTTGTGCAATAAATGTAATACCAAGGCAGTTGTGGTGATGGACAATTGTGCGACTTGTCTCTCCTGCGGATATTCTAAGTGCGGGTGATTCCCTAAAGTAAAGTACTGTGGTTTCATGGCAGGCTTGTCATCGCCAGGGCAGAGAATTATCGCTGCCCTAAAGGAGACCGCGGCGCGCGTCCATGCGCTTAATCTACATCCGTGTAGATATCCCTGCGGAATATAATGAAGGCTGGTTGAGGTTAATTAGAATTTCAGATGCCAGAGCTTCTGCACTGATATCCCCGGAGGGTAGGTAATGCCTGAATCTCAACTGCCGCAGATGCGATATCTAGCTTATTGCCCAGGAAGTCCTGAAGTGTCTTGCGATTGAGGCATTTAGTAAACAAGACCTGATCGAGTACTCGAATTTTCCATAACATCTGATACACTCCCTCTCTGCTTGTAATTAGTATCGGTGCAGAGTTTAATTAAGCTTGTTTCTTGATAGTAACCCTAACATTATGAAAATACAAAAAAAGATAAATATTATTATTAATGAGCTTGATAAATCAGCTTCATCTTAGTCATTTCAGTATCCGCAATAGGAAATATAATGCCTGAATTAAGCATCGCAAATATTGCATCAACCAATGATCGGCTAAGTGCTGAAATCATTCAGACCCCGCTATTAAACTGGCCGCAAAAGTCAGCGCAACACAGATTTGGGAATAACACTCAGGTCGTAACAAAGCTTGAGATGTTGCAGCACACCGGCAGTTTTAAAGCCAGAGCTGCCTTGCTGGCTGTACAGCATTTAAATCCCAGTCAACTGGAGCGCGGGGTAACCGCGGTTAGTGCTGGTAATCACGCAGCTGCTGTTGCCTGGGCGGCTGCCCGGGCGGGAACTACAGCCAAGGTAGTGATGCCTTCGGCTTCAAATCCCTATCGGGTTTCTTTATGTCGGGACTACGGGGCTGAGGTCACCCTAGTTAAAGATGTGCATGCCGCCTTTGAGCAGGTCCGGTTGATAGAAGCCGAAGAAGGGCGTTTTTTTATCCATCCGTTTGCTGGCGAAACCGTGGCTCTTGCAACCGCAACGATCGGTTATGAATTTCATCAGCAACTCAGCGCCCAAGGGCAGGCCATTGATGCAATGATTATTGCTGTCGGTGGCGGTGGTTTGTGTGCGGGTGTGAGTTCTGCTATCCGCTTACTGGCACCGGACTGTGAAATATTTGCAGTCGAACCCTATGGTGCAGATAGTATGTATCAGAGTTTCCGTGCCGGTAGTCCGCAAAAAATCGACAAAGTCGATACGCTGGCCGACAGTCTAGGTGCACCGCATGCCGAAGCCTACAGTTTTTCATTGTGTAAAAAACATGTAGAGAGGATCGTCAGGGTGAGCGATGAAGAAATTTTGCAGTCTCTGTACTATGTTTTCCAAGATTTAAAGCTCGCCATTGAGCCGGCAGCGGCTGCTGCCATGGCCGCCTTAGCGGGTCCCTTACAGAAACCCTTAGCGGGTCGCCGGGTTGGAATGATTATTTGTGGCGCAAATATCGACGCTGAAAGTTATCAGCGTTATTTACATACGGGCGCCGATCTCGCCTCTGCTTAGTCTTTGCCTGTGTCGAACAATGCCTTCATGGCAACAATAAAAAGTGCGCCGGAAACAAACAGCAAAATATTACTCACCACCTGAGTGACAACACCACCGATGGCAGGTATATCGCGAAATGCAGTAGCTGATAGCGTTAAGGCAATGCCAGCGATAAGAAATGTACGGGTTTCAGTAGCAGTAATATTGATGACCCCTACAATGGCACCCAGTAATACTAGCGTCCAAGGAAGCCAGTGCCAGTCGAGCCCAAGACCGGCAGCAGCGGATGCAATAATACCAATAACAAATAAAACTCTTCCCAAATGTTCCATGATGTACCTCATGTTTAAGTGTAATCCCCGCAGGGATTGTATAGCCTGTGCACTCCTGCAGGCAAATTTTCCGGGTTGAATTATTTTTTACTGCAGTCCCGTTAACTTACCGTTAACTTCAGTATCGTCATTCCAGCGAAGGTCGATATCCGCTAAACTATTGAAAATTAACGGTATAGTGTCGAGTTACATATGACGATAGGATTGGGCTGACTTACTTATTGTCTTAATATTCCTTGCCTCATTAGTCCAGCGGGATACGGAGTCAGTTGTAGCAAACTACTTTTTTGTTAACGGGACAGCGGTGATTGTTTTTCTTTATTCTTGGTTAAATGCGACCGCGCTGTCTTCTGAATTCACATCGAGTAATTTTTCGACGCTTTGTTTGGCATTTTCCAGCAACTGCTGACAGTGCCGGGTTAACTTAACACCTTGTTGAAACTGGGCGAGGGATTCATCCAAGCTTAAATCACCGGATTCCATCTGTAATACCAGTTTTTCAAGTTGCTCAAGGCTGGTTTCAAAGTCTTTTGCCGAGTTGTCGTTTTTGCTGGTCATTTTAAAGCTTCTTGTATTGGTTCTGAGAGCTTGAGTATAGCATTTCGCAATGCTACCCATTGATTGTTGGTAGGTTCCCAAGTGAGAGTACTGCCTGATTGCTTTAGTTGTTGTTGGAAGTTTTCATCCAGCCATAAATCACCGACTGCTACCAGTTTTTTCCCCTGATGTAGTAGCGGAATACTGCCACGCAACCATGGCGGAATGCCGGATTCCTGAAAAAGTTTTTTCAGTGTGTGTGTCCCCAAACGAGTAGCTAGGTTAATGCTTTCTCCGCCTTTACGGCTTGAAATTGAGTAGTTATCGAAGTTGAATTCTGCGGCTTTCTCAACGCTCAGCCGGCCATGCCAGTCGCTTTTCTGGAGCCACTCCATTGTTTCTATATCGGGGTGGTGGCTTGGGTTTTCTGCATTGAGGTAAAGGTATTGGCTATGGCTGGCCATACGATAGCCTTGCCAACAGAGTTCGCATTGCGCATCGTTAGCCGCTGTGGCAAGTTGTTGCAGGAAGCTATTGAGCTTATGCACCCCCGGCGTTTGACGGCCTTGCTGGCGGATCCAGCTACGCAAAATCAATCGCTGACGACGAACAGGTAGTTGTAATAGCGGCGTAAGCAACAGTCTGTGCAGTTGCCGGTCTAACGCGGATACTTGCAGGCGTTGGATATCTATTTGTGCCAGCTCTGCCAAGTTTTCCAGGGCATCTTTGCAATGCTCAGCTGATTGGTTCAGGCTGGTAACAGCCTGCGGCCACACCTCGGTTACCAAAGGAAATACTTTATGCCGCAGGAAGTTACGCCGTAGAGAAAGATCCTGGTTTGAAGGATCCTCACTCCAGCGGTGTCCCTGTGCACTGACATATTCGACTAATTGTTCTCGTCTTATTCCCAGTAGCGGGCGGCCAAGCCAACCCTTGTTCCAGGTCCGCAGAGGGTGAATAGCAGCTAGGCCTTCCACACCGCTGCCGCGCAGCAGATGTAATAACAGAGTTTCGCTTTGGTCATCCGCATGTTGACCGGTAAGCAGCAAATCGCCGCTGCTGGCGATACTTGTCAGTGCGGTATAGCGCGCCTCGCGGGCACGGGCTTCCAGGCCTTTACGGTGTTCATTGTTGACTTCAGCCTGCAGCAGCTTAAACGGCATATCCAGTTGTTGGCAAACATCCCGGCAATGCTCAGCCCAGTGCCCGGCCTCAGCTTGGATTCCGTGATTCACATGTACAGCCAACATGGGGATGCTCAGCTGCTCCTGTACTTGCCGGGCAGCCAGTAACAGGGCGGTTGAGTCTAAACCACCGCTAAAGGCTAGTAGCACACGTTGAAAATGCTGTTGATCAGTCAGCCCAGCTTGTTTTTCGATGATCCAGCTGTATAAGTGCTCCGCAGAAAAAGGGGCGGCTTTAGCCACTGTAACTGCCGTAACTGAGCAGTCGCTGGTAGCGTGCATCCAGCAGCACAGAGTTGCTTAGAGGATTAAGTTCCTGTAGCTGGGATTCGATTACATCGGCAACATTTTCAGCCGCCTGTTGTGGGTTGCGGTGCGCGCCACCCTCAGGCTCCGGGATAATCTGGTCAACCAATCCCAGCGCTTTCACTCGTGTGGAAGTTATTCCGAGTGCTTCGGCAGCGGTTTCGGCGTATTTGGCATCTTTCCAGAGGATGCTTGCACAGCCTTCGGGTGAAATAACCGAGTAGGTTGAATATTCCAGCATATTAACCCGGTCGCCAACACCAATCGCAAGTGCACCCCCGGAGCCACCTTCACCAATGACGGTGCAAATTATCGCTACCGGCAGGGTTGCCATAACCGCAAGATTACGGGCAATGGCTTCCGATTGTCCGCGTTCTTCGGCACCAATGCCGGGGTAGGCGCCGGGGGTGTCAATAAAAGTCAGTATTGGTAAGCTGAAGCGGGCGGCCATTTCCATTAAGCGTTGGGCTTTACGGTAGCCCTCCGGCCGTGCCATGCCAAAATTCCGCCGAACTTTTTCGCGTGTTGAGCGGCCTTTTTGTTGGCCCAGAATCATTACTGGCTGGCCGCGAAAATTACCTAATCCGCCAACCATCGCGTGGTCGTCGGCAAAAGCACGGTCGCCATGCAGTTCCTGGAAGTCATCAATAATATGTTCTATGTAGTCCAGCGTGTAGGGCCGTTGCGGGTGCCGGGAAAGCAGGGTCATCTGCCAGGGCGTGAGGTTTTTAAAAATTCCCGCCATCTTTTGCTGCATTTTTATCTTCAGCCGCTGAATTTCTTTTTCCAGATCAACGGCATTGTCGCTGCCCACATGGCGCAACTCTTCTATTTTAGCTTCGAGCTCTGCAATGGGCTGTTCAAATTCCAGGAAATTCGGGTTCATAGAAATACCAATGATTTATTGTTTGCCAAGTATAACGCCACTCTCAATCGCAATCAGCCTTTTTTCAGGGAATATAATCAGTAGCCAATCGCGACGGAATATTATTGACCCGCCAATGTGCTATTGCCCAGCCCCAAAGCCTGTTCAAATCACTGATTTCTGAAGGTGGGTGTTGCCCGAGCAGTTGCAATGCTAGGCGGATTGCGGCCAGCGGTTGCAGTTGGTTTAAGGGGTCGTCATTATCGCGCTTACTCAATTTTCGTCCGTTTTTGTCTGTCAGCAGGGGAATGTGTAAATAATCTGGCTGGGGCAGGCCTAGGCACTCCTGTAGGTAAAGTTGCCGCGGGGTCGAGTCTTGCAGGTCACAGCCACGCACAACTTCAGTAATGCTCATGGCTGCATCATCAACAACTACCGCCAATTGATAGGCGGGTAAATCATCGGCCCGCCAGATAATAAAATCACCAATATCTTTGGCCAGTGCGTACTCCCGGGTTTTCTGCAGCTGATCAATAACCGTTAGTTGAGGAGTAGCAACCCTTAACCTTACAGCGCAGGTATCAGTTTGTAACTTGCGACAACTGCCGGGGTAGACGGGGTGATTTTTTAATTGCTTGCGGGAACAGCTACAGCGGAAGGCCTTGCCGGATGTCAGTAAGCTTGTAACCGCCTGGAGGTAAGTGGCTGTATTATGACTCTGGTAGCTGACAGCTTCATCCGCCTGCATACCGAGTGCCTGTAGATCTTTAACAATTCCAGCGGCACTGCCGTGGATTTCACGCGGGGGGTCAATATCTTCGATTCGTATCAGCCATTGGCCCTTATGCTGGCGCGCTTGAAGATAGGATGCCACTGCGCTTAGCAGGGAGCCTAAATGTAAATCACCGGTTGGTGAGGGGGCAAAGCGCCCGCGATAAGGTTTGTGCATACAGGTCGCGGGCGGGTTGTTGAGTTACTGGGCGGCAACCCGGGTTTTTTGTTTCAGGTAGTCGCCCTGTACCAACTCTATTCCGGTGGACCAAATGGTTGAAAGCTCGGTGGCACTGGCGACTTCGCCAGCGATGACCTGTGTATTGTGCGCCTTGGCGTGAGTTACAATCATTTGAATATGATCACTGATTTTCGGGTTGCTGCCCAGTTGCCGGGTAATTTCAGCATCCAGCTTGATAAATGTTACCGGCAGGTGTTTTAGTGAGGACATTACACTTTGCTCGCCGTCAAAGCCGGCAATGCTCAGAGGGCAATTAAGTCCAATAAGAGACTCCATTAAGCGTTGCACCGGCTTTAAGTTTCGTGCCACATCGGTGCCCGATACCTGTAGAACCAGTCGCGATGAGTCTGCTCCGGTGGATTCAAATTGCTGGCGTAACCAGCCGGGGAAATTCACATCTTCTACCGAACTGCGGCTGAGGCTGTAGAAGTAGGTGCTGACTTCGGTTGCCGATTCAGGATGGGCAATCATGTCAAGAATTTGTGGCAGGATGGCACGATCGATATCCGCAGCCAGTTTGTGATCTTCAGCCTTGGGCATATATACACTGGGATCTATTTCTTCCTTATCTTCTTTCAGATAAGTGAAGGCCTCAATGTATAAATCCTGACCCGAGTCGGCGACATCAACAATGGCCTGCTGAATGATCAGCAGGTTTTCATGTGAATGGTTGATGGCATAGCGCAGCCGTTCGCCCCAGTGTTCTTCGTCATCAGTACCATCAACAGCTGTCAGTTTCGGCCGATAGCGACTGATACGGTCGCCGCCGCCCTCGTGCGCAGCGTTGAGTGCAGCAGTGCTTTGTTGTAGTAATTCATCGGCATTTACTTGCATAGTTCCAATGTAGGCGAGGCCGATGCTGCAAGTAGCCGTTATGCTGTGGTTGCCGAGGTCGAAAACACTGTCCCGGCAGCGTTGCAGGATTTTTTGTGTGGTGGTTTCTATTTCCTGCTTGTTTTCTGCTTGAACCAGGCAGGCAAATACGGAGTCCCGGTAGCGCGAACAAACTGTAGATGGTTCGCACACATCAGTCAGAATCCCGGCCATTTCACGCATCAGGTGATCTGTACCGCGAGCGCCTAGCTCCCTGGCGATGGTGTCAATTTGGTCAGCTTCTATGAGCAGGACACTATATACCTGATTTTCCTGTTTGGCATCGCCTACATTTTCCAGGGCTTCAAGGAAATTTTCGCGGTTGGAAAGCCCGGTGAGGGCATCATGGTTGCGCAGGTGTTCGAGTTCGGCCAGCACTTGCGGATCGGACTGGCGCTCATGGATCCACAGCTGGATACAGTGTTCGCCTTTGAAACGCGCGGGTAAAAATTCGAGGTCTAGGTGGCGCTGATCATGATTACTAATCGCCTTAACTTCGTGGTCGGGTAGTTCACCTATGTGAATCAACTTCAGCAACTTACGGAAATCGCCTTCTTCTTCATCCAGCCTGAGTAGCCCAAGGACTGATTCGCCCTCTAGGTCTTCAAAGCTGGCGAAACCAAATAGCTCCAAATATGCCGGGTTGGCATAAATATGAAAGCCTTCGTGTACATAGGCGACTGGGTCACGCGAGCTTTCCAGTAATAGTTTATATCGGTCCTCGATATCTGCTAGAACTTTTTGGTGCTGCTGAAGTTCACTCGATGCTTGCCGGTTTTTAAGTTCTCGCTTGAGGACTGCGGTGGTCATTTCAGAGTTGTTAATATCCAGGAATCCTGTGAAACCGGCATCAAATGCCATCTTCATAAATTCTACTTCGCTAGTGGAACGGCGAATAAAGCAACTGGCATTGGGGTGTTTCTGGCAGAATACTTTAACCATTGATAGACTAAGATCGCTGTCATCAGGGTTTTGAATGATGATGATATCGGGTGATTTATCGCTACCGATAGCATCAAGGTCGTACTGGGTGGATGCATATAACACACGCACAGAAATGCCGGAATATTTAAGCAGTGAATTAATTTCTCCTGCCGCTTCCGGTGATTGATCGATTATCAGTATTCTATAACTTCCCATTGTTGCAAATCCTTTTACATCAATTTACCCTAACATTGACAGTGTAATAGCTTCTAGTCATTATTTCAATTCATTCGCTAACTTTATGATAAATAAGTTTATCTCTTTCCTCTAAATCGCTTTAACAAAGTTTTCCTTAAATCGGTGTTTTACTTGATTTACCGGCCTCTTCTCGTACCAGTTTTGGTACCAGGTATCCGGGTAGGCTGGCACGCAACTCAGTAACTATCTTAGTGGCCTCATGATCACTGCATATAAAGTGACCGGCTGAAGTTACCCGATCCATTTGGTGCAAGTAGTAAGGTAATATATTATTCGTGAATAATAATTCCGATAAATGTTTTAATGTTTGTACATTATTATTCACACTAGCCAATAGCACGCTCTGATTCAGTTGTTGCTGAATCAGCGGCTTGAGCCTGAAAATTACCTTAGTTGCAGGTTCGCTGATTTCATTCGGATGATTAATATGATGCACTAGCACCAGCCTGAAAGGCAGATTTTTTAGCCAAGCTAAAAGGGCTGTATTAAAGCGTTCCGGTAGGCAGGTTGCCATTCGAGTGTGAATCCTCAGCGTGGTAATTTGTGGCAATGTGGATAATTGCTGAGTGATTTTGTGAAGCTGTTGGGTAGGCAACATTAGCGGATCACCGCCGCTAAGTATAATTTCGCTGATATTGGGGTGTTGCTCGATATATTTCAGAGTGTGCTGCCAATCCAGCCGGTGCCCACTGTTACTGGAATACGGGAAGTGCCTGCGAAAACAATAGCGGCAATGGATAGCACAGGCTCCAGTGGTGATGATCAGTGCTCGGGAGTGGTATTTGTGCAGCAATGCCGTGCTGCCTTGGCTGGCAAGGTCGCCCACTGGGTCTTTTAACAAATCCTTAGGAGGAAGGCTTTCGGCTGCCTGGGGAAATATCTGCAGAAACAGGGGGTCCTCCGGGTTGCCTTTTTCAATCTGCTGGACAAATGCCGGTGGCGCTAGTAACGGAAACTGCCGTTGCCCGGCCTCGATACCATTCAGCAGCTGTGGGTCAAGTTGTAGCTGTTCCAGTAGTTCTGCGGGTTTTCTCATAGCCTGTTTAAGCACTTGCCGCCAGTGATGATCAACACGGTGTAATTGCGATTTGCCGGCACTTGAAAGAGTCATAGAGATCTCAGGGTAGTGGTATCATATGGACAAAATAGACAGTCAACATTGCGCCTGCCTTAACAACAACATTTTAAACTATTTTTTTGGAGATACACATGGCCACTTACTCAACTAACGAATTCCGCAGCGGTCTGAAAATCTTGTTGGATGGCGACCCATATAATATCGTCGAAAACGAATTTGTAAAACCGGGAAAAGGCCAGGCTTTCAGCCGGGTAAAAGTACGCAACCTGAAAAGTGGTAGGGTCATTGAACGCACATTTAAGTCGGGTGAGTCGGTGGAAGCAGCCGATATTTTTGAAACCAATATGCAATATCTATATACAGATGGTGAGTTTTGGTATTTTATGGATCCGGAATCCTACGAGCAATATCCCGCCGATAAAGTTGCCATTGGGGATGCTGTAAACTGGCTGAAGGACGAAGATACCTGCACTGTGATGCTCTATAACGGTGCTCCTTTAACGATTGAAGCCCCAAACTTTGTTGAGCTCAAAATCACTCAGACCGATCCCGGCGTTCGTGGTGATACTTCTGGCGGTGGCGGCAAGCCTGCCACTTTGGAAACCGGTGCGGTAGTGCGTGTGCCCCTGTTTGTTCAGGAAGGCGAGGTGATTAAAGTTGATACTCGCACCGGTGAATATGCATCTCGGGTTAAAGACAAATAATATGAATCCCAAGCTATCGCAACTGCAACCGGACTACCTTATTGCGCCTCGTTGGCTGGTGCCTGTGGTGCCCCATGCTCAGGTTTTAGAAAACCACCTGGTAGCGGTTACTGATGATACCATTTCAGCTATTGTTGATCAGCAGCAGGCTGATGAATTATGGCCGGATTTAAAAAGGGTGGTGCTGGCAGAGCATGTATTACTGCCCGGCCTTATTAATACCCATTGCCACTCTGCGATGACCTTATTCCGTGGTTTTGCCGATGATTTACCACTGCACGATTGGCTGTACGACAACATCTGGCCGGCAGAACAGCGTTGGGTTGGCCCCGATTTTGTGCGTGACGGTACTGAGCTTGCGGTGGTGGAAATGCTGCGTTCAGGCACCACATGTTTCAGTGACAATTACTTTTTTCCGGATGTCGCCGCCGCTGTCGCTGTAAAGGCTGGCATGCGGGTAACGGTTGGCCTGCTGGTCATTGATCTACCAACTGCTTGGGCAGCAGATGCGGATGAATACTTCCGCCGGGGTATAGAAGTCCATCAAAATTTTCTCTCAGAACCCTTGGTGCGTACGGCGTTTGCCCCACATGCACCGTATTCTGTTAGTGACATCCAGCTTGAACGGATTGCTCTGTTGGCAGATGAAATGGATATTCCTATTCATATGCATTTGCATGAATCGCCTTGGGAAATTGAAGATTCGATGGAAAAATATGGCATTCGACCAATGGCCCGCTTGGAAAAAATTGGTATGCTCAGCCCCCGTTTAATGGCTGTACATATGACTCAGGTCAGTGAACACGAAATCGAGCTATTAGCCCGACGGGGTGTGCATGTTCTGCACTGTCCGGAATCCAATCTCAAGCTCGCCAGTGGTTTTTGTCCGGTGCATAAACTACAGGCCGCCGGGGTGAATATCAGCATTGCTACCGATGGTGCAGCCAGTAATAACGACCTGGACCTTTTAGGTGAAGCGCAAACCGCTTCGTTTCTTGCCAAGGGTCTATCCGCTAATCCACGCGCACTGCCGGTGGCTGATGCACTTGAGATGGTCACTATAAATGCCGCCAGAGCACTGGGTATGGAAGTTGAAATAGGTTCGATTGAAGTGGGTAAGCAAGCCGATTTTTGTGCACTTGATTTTAGTGCCCCAGAGAGCCATCCGGTACACGATGTGCTTTCTCAAATCATTTATGCCAGCCATCGCCAGCAAGTCAGTGATGTCTGGGTCGCTGGTGAACGCCTGTTAGAGCAGGGTGAGCTGACGCGCATGGATATGGCGGATATTATTAGCCGCGCCGATCAATGGGGAGAACGACTACAACGGCATCGCAAGGAACACCAACAGTTAGCGTAGCTGCCGGTACGGGAATCAGGATAATGACCACAGCAAAAACCCAAAAAGACAATTTCCAGGCCAATGTTGACCCGGAAGAAAAGCGTAAATTTGAAGCCCAGGCGAATGGCTGGTGGGACCCGGATGGTGATTTTCGTCCCTTGCATGATCTCAACCCCGCGCGGCTGAACTATATCGCGGAAATTCACCCTCTGAAAGCCGCCAAAACATTGGATGTAGGCTGTGGTGGCGGAATATTATCCGAAGCCATGGCCAGAGACGGCGCGGATGTCACGGCCATCGATATCGCTGATAAAGCGCTGAAAATTGCCAGGTTACACGGTCTGGAGTCCGCTGTTGAAGTGGATTATCGTTGTATAACTGTTGAACAACTCGCGCAGGATGAAACGGGGGCCTACGAATTGGTCACCTGCCTTGAAATGCTTGAGCATGTTCCGGATCCATCTTCTGTAATAACTGCTGTGGCAGCGCTGTTGGGACCGGGTGGGGATTGTTTCTTCAGCACCATAAACCGTACACCCAAAGCTTTTGTTATGGCGATTGTTGGTGCTGAACATGTACTGCGCTTACTGCCCCGTGGCACTCATCAGTACGACCGTTTTATTCGACCATCAGAATTATCCGCATGGATTCGCGCGGCAGGTATGGAAGTTAAGGATATTCGCGGCCTGCATTACAACCCGTTACAGCGGACGGTTAAAACCGGTGGCTCGGTCGGGGTGAATTATTTGATTCATGCGCATAAACCCATTGTTTCAGCATAAAACCTAAATAAATGATTAAAGCCGTTCTCTTCGATCTCGATGGTACCCTGCTGGATACGGCTCGTGACTTGGTAGCTGCGCTCAATCATGTGCGTGCGGGCGAGGGCATGTTGCCACTTGAGGTAGCGCCACTGGCTTTTGCTGTCAGTCGCGGGGCTGCGGGTTTGATCGAAGCTGGAATGCCAGCAGCTGATGCTGCCCTCACAGCAAGTCGGAAACAGCAGTTACTCAATTATTACAGTGAAAACCCATACACCGATACAATTGCGTTCTCCGGAATTGAAGCAATGCTAGCAGAGCTTGATGAACGCGTAATGCCATGGGGTGTGGTCACCAATAAACACACAAGATTCAGTCAATTGGTGATGCAGGCATCCGGATTAGCCAAGCGTTCGGCTTGTCTGGTTTGCGGAGATACACTTGCACGGGTTAAACCCTGGCCAGACCAATTGCTACTTGCCTGTAACAAATTAAAAATCAAATCTGAAAATACAATTTATATCGGTGACGACCAACGCGATATGCAGGCCGCAGAAGCTGCGGGAATGCCGGGTTATCATGTTAGTTGGGGCTACGGGCCTGCTGCCAGTGACGCTGCTATTTTGCAGTCACCGGCAGAGATTATCGATTTATTACAATGACGAAAATAATTCAACATAGTGGTGGCTGTCATTGCGGAAAAATACGCTTTAAGGTTACAGCAGCCGCCGCGATTAAAGCGGTTAAATGCAATTGTTCTATTTGTAGTCAAAGCGGGTTTTTACACCTGATAGTCAGCGCTGAGAATTTTGAGCTGTTGAGCGGTAAAAACTCACTCACAAACTACCAATTTAATAGCAAAACCGCCCATCATCTTTTTTGTAAACATTGCGGGGTTAAATCTTTTTATATCCCGCGTTCCCACCCCTCCGGCTACAGTGTCAATATAAATTGCCTGGACCCCGAGACAATTCACTCCATCAGCATTGAAGATTTTGACGGAGAGAACTGGGAAGATTCTATCAGCTCACTGATTTCGTAAAGTTTTCGGCATATACCTGCCATAAGCCGTGCAATTGTGTCCTCATGCCGGCCTTGCGCCGGTAGCTTACCGGAAAATAACAATTCAATCCTTGCCATCATCGGAAATATACTGCGGCCCTTTACCAGCAGATTTTTCATACACACCCTTGCTCACTTTGCGGTATTGGGTAAAACCCTTTTCAGCAAGGTTTTTAGGCTTCAGCGAACTCATGCCAGCGTGTAAATTAGGCGCGGTAATCACCTGTTTACAAGGCGCAGCGCAGTGCGGACAGGTACTTAGCCTGGGCTCAGTCAGTTTTTCGAGTTTTTCAAAGCCGGCACTACAGAAATCGCAACTGCTATCCCCGCTGGGCTGATAGACATAAATTGGCATACCAGGGAACCTCAAATGGTTTGATTTGAAAATAATCAGTGGAATACGGGTATTTTAGCATTGACGCAGGCTATATAATGACCGATCTTGTCAATTATGAAAGTAAGCAGCGGAATATCATGGCAACAACAAAAAATATACTAATTACCGGTGCCGTCGGTGGCCTGGGTAGTGAGCTGGCATTGCAGCTTGGGCGCATGTGTCAAGCAGATCAATTGGAGTTGATCTTGTTGGATAACAACGAAAGTGGCTTGAACCAAGTAGCAGACCGAATCCAGTCTGAGTGTAATTATGAACCGTTGATTTACCCTCTGGATCTAGAAATACCCAGTATCGACCAATATACGCAAATGGCAGAAGCCTTAGAAACACAGCTGGGGAAGCTGGATATTCTTATTCATACAGCCGCGCGGTTTACAGCACTTGCGCCCATGGCGCATACTGATCCGCTGGAATGGCTGCGGAGCATACAAACCAATCTTAATGGACCCTGGCTACTGAGTAAAACTTGTCTGCCCTTACTCAAGCAGGCGGGTAATGCCCGACTGGTTTTTTTGTTGGAAGATATGCAAACTATGCAAGAAGCCAACTGGGGTAGTTACGGGGTCAGTAAATCTGCCTTGCTTGCACTGATCGAACAACTCAAAGCCGAGTTAGATCACGATGGTATCAGGGTTAATGGTATTAACCCCGGCCCTATGCGGACCAGTCTGCGGGCAAAAGCCTGGATGCCCAGTGCGAGTGATCCTGCCCGAGAAGTGGATATAGTTGCTCAAGGAATTATTGAGTGGTTGCTTTCTAAAAACAATCAACATCGTTTAGACTCAGGCTCGATAATCTAAGATTAAATTTCTAAATTAATCAAAACCAGAACACCAAGTGCTCCTACTCAACGGTTAGTCGCTAAAGGTATTGCTACCCCAGTCGCAATCATCACACTCCGGGTTTAGGCCATGGCTGTCTAAAACAGTTTTGATAAACTTAAACCAGACTGGATTTGGTTCCCATATTTTATCAAGATCATCTTTAGCCGTTTTCATAGGAACTTGCTTGTGTATCACCCGATAAAGAAAACTGAAGGTGGAAGCGCGTAAATTAATTTGGCAATGGAGCAGGGTCTTTGCCCCGGGGTTTGTCTTCATTACAGCAGCAAACATGTTGAAGTCATTCAAAGTTGGCTTTTCAAAGTCAACCGGAATATGCACAAAGTCCATATTCAGGGATTTTACAATTCGGTCTTCTTTTGCTAGTGATGTGGACTGGTCGCTAAAAGCTAAGTAGATGATTCTTTTGAACTTATTTTCAGACAGCAACGACAGCTGTTGTTTGTTCGGCTGACCTGAACTGGAAAATATCGGTGAATATTCCAGATAATTATCAATATTTTTCAACTGATCAGCTACAGCGATAGATGAAAGAAATACGCTGGTTAGTAGAAATAAAGCAACGAACTCTAACTTATGAACTTGCATTTTCTCACCCTGTAGAAATGTGGCAGTTGATGTTTTCTTGGGCAAGTATAGACATTTTTATCTCTGTGCCCCAGCGATACTCGCCAATAACCCCCATTTTTCGGATAACCCGATGGCAAGGGATTAAAAGCGAAATTGGATTGCGTCCTACAGCTGTACCGATCGCACGCGCGGCTCTGGGGTTGCCGGTGGCAGTAGCTAGGTCGCCATAGGTCACATTCGCATTATCTGGAATTTTAAGTAATGCCTGCCAAACTTTTAATTGAAATGGACTGCCCGCGAGCCACACCGGCAGCGGTTGATCGGTAGATATAGTGAAAATTCGTTCCCCCCATACCTGCGCTTCCTTAGGCTTCTCCAGCAGACTAGCCAATGGCCATTGTTGTTGCAGTTCAGCAATGGCGTATTGTTTTCCTCTAATTGAGGAAAAGCCTAGGAAAGCGAGACCGCGCTCAGTCCAGGCTAATAAACAGCTGCCAAAAGGTGAGAAATAAAAACCCCAACAAATACTCAGGTGTTTCCCGGCATTTCGCGCCTGTCCCGGGGTGAGTGCATCAGTATGAATCAGTAAGTCATGCAGTCGACTACTGCCGGATAAGCCACTGTCAATAGCTGCATCAAACACAGTGGCGCCGGTTTTTAGTCGTTTTACGGCGGCATCACGGGTGAGATGACGAAGGAATTGCTTTGGACTGACGCCGGCCCATGCCTGAAAAACTCGCTGCAAATAGGCCGGGCTCAACTGCAGTTGTGCCGCCAGTTCTTCCAGTGATGGCTGCTCAAGTTGCCTATCTTTGAGATAATGCAGTGCCTTAGTTACCGTTTGATAATGTTTCCGAGGTGTTTCGCTGTTACTATTATTCATTGTGCTATTTTGCGTGATAACTGCGGTATAGACCACCCGTTTCTTGCGCTAATAAATTATTGGAGAGTCCACATGTCCGAAGACCTGTTTGAAAAAATTATTGCCCGTGAAATACCTGCGGAGATTGTATATGAAACCGAAACTGTACTGGCTTTCAGAGACATAAACCCGCAGGCACCAACTCATATCTTGATTATTCCCAAGGAAAAAATTCGTACAATCAATGACATTTCTGATCATCAAACAGGCTTAATCGGTGAGTTATATTTGGCCGCACGGGATATTGCTAAACAAGCTGGATTTGCAGATGAGGGCTACAGAGTAGTGATGAATTGTGGCGAAGCTGCTGGCCAGGCGGTATGGCATATACATTTACACTTACTTGCTGGGCGGGCGTTAACATGGCCGCCAGGATGATATTTCTAATAACCAGGCCGGATTTTATTCTCTTTCCGCGCAGCGGCTAACTCTAGTTTTTCAGAAGTGGCTTTTGTCGTGCTTCTTCCAACAGCCAGTCGCGAAATACATTTGCCAGCTTATTGTCAGTGCCCACCGGGGTGACAATATAGTAAGCCATTTCGTCTCGCAGGCAGGATTCAAAAGGCTTAATCAAACGCCCAGACTTGAGGTCATCCTGGATAAGTGAAGTGTGCCCCAGTGCCAAGCCCATGCCTTGTGCTGCAGCTTCAAGCATCATGCTCGAATGACTAAAGCTTAAACCTCGCTGAGCATCAACGCTGGTAATTCCGGCTACTTTCAGCCATTGCATCCAGTCTTCGCGAGCGTAGTCATCGTGCAGCAGGGTGAATTGCGCCAGATTTTCTGCCTTGCAGGGGAGCTTCGAATTTTCACATAAACCAGGGCTGCAAACCGGAAAAATATTATCCCTTAACAGCAGTGTGGAGTTGGTATCTGGCCATTCACCGCCACCATAACGAATGGCTAAATCTACGCCGTCACGATCAAAATCAACGACCCACTCTGATGCCGTAATACGGATATCCATATTCGCATGAGCCTGTTGGAAATCCGGCAGTTTAGGAATCAGCCAGCGCTCAGCGAAAGAGGTGAGGGTGCTGACCACCAATTCAACATTACGGTTACGCCGGGTTACCCTTTCGGTGGCTGCGGCTAACTCTTTCAGTGCAACATTAACATCCTGTAAATAGATTTTACCCTGAGCGGTCATCGTCAGACTACGGCTACCACGAATAAATAGTGGTATTTCGAGAAATTCTTCTAGCTGTTTGACTTGCAGGCTAACGGCCGCCTGAGTTACATAGAGATCTTCGGCTGCCCGGGTGAAGCTCAAATGTTTGGCAGAGGCTACAAATGCACGCAATGCACGCAGTGGAGGAATCTTTCTATAATTCATTAAAGTACCCCAGGTTTATTAAAAATGGGCAATCTGCAGCCACAATTTTAATAGTTATTCATTCAGGAAGGCGTAATTGTGAGGTAATTTCCACATAGTTCACCTTGTTATTGAATAATTTGGAACCCCAAAGCACTTCATTTTGAAGGAGTTAGAGGCTCCTTTGTTGCTATAAATATCATCTCTTTTGTAAAATCTATTATGGCATAAATATATCTAGGGCTAACAATAAGAAATTATCAATTGTTTTATTTATTATTAATATATAAGATACGCCATATCAGGTAGGTTTTGGATGGGTGAATGAATTGCTCGGAACCTACAGAAAGTACCATCAGTCGTTAAGGGTGAAGCAAGAACCCCCCTTCTTCTTCATCTGACGGTTGGTATAAGTTCGGCCCGCTTGGGTCAACTTTACTTGTTAGCTTGCTAACAAGCGCCCGGAACAGGTTTCCCCTCTTTTTCCTGTTCCGGGCATTTTGCCTACAAGGATGTAGGTATGTCGCGGTTGCATGGATGCAAAAGAGCGATATAGGAAAACTCGAAAGCCAATAAACTAATACAAAAGCTCAATTTCACTCAAGGTACATCGCGGTTGCATGGATGCAAAAGAGCGATATAGGAAAACTCGAAAGCCAATAAACTAATACAAAAGCTCAATTTCACTCAAGGTACATCGCGGTTGCAAGGATGCAAAAGAGCGATCTCTAGAGGAAACGCCAAAGCTCAATAAATAAATATCGTAGTTAAACTCCACTCAAGGTACATCGCGGTTGCAAGGATGCAAAAGAGCGATGCTTACACGAAACGCCAAAATCCAACAAATTAATATCGTAGTTAAACCCCACTCAAGGTAGATCGCGGTTGCATGGATGCAAAAGAGCGATCTCTAGAGGAAACGCCAAAGCTCAATAAATAAATATCGTAGTTAAACCCCACTCAAGGTAGATCGTGACCTGCTCTCGCGACCTGTGTCGCCAGTGGTAGGATTGCTGATCCGGATATGTCGCAGTGTACAGTCGGAAAGTTATAAAAGGCCAGCATCGCTTCTTTATCTTTCACCAGACACTTCATCGCTGCCGGGTATTTTTCTTCAAGTCGCCTCAGGCAACTGCTTGATACAGCCGCTGGCTATCTATCTCGCCGCTTGTGGCATTTCAGGCTCTCTTGCGGTATCACTATACATTTGTCTACCTCAGTATCTTCAACAGCCCTTGTTCCATCAACTTCAGAAATTGGAACCAGAGTCGTCCCAGTGCTCATGATATAAATATTCGGTACTGTACTGGTGATAACAACCTCGCTCATGGTGATAGTAGGCATAGCAGGAGACTCCTCTTCCCCCGCATTAGTATCTTCAACCGCCTCTACTCCACCAGGCTCAGAAAGCAGAATCCAATCAGTTTCTGTTCTGGTGATATAAACATTCAATTTTTGCCCTACAACAATTTCATCCAAGCTTACAGCTTCACTATCAACAATAAAGCTGAAATCATCTGGTATTTTGAATCTTTTCCACCCATAGTCCACAGCATCTAACCAGATCCAGCGATCAGATATTCTCAACACCTGCAAGGTCTTGTTTTCAATTGTTCTGTTGCTTTCTTCTACTGCCAGATTCTGTGCGCGGACAGAGTTGACAGCGAAGATAGCCAGCCCAACGATAAATGCTAATATTACTTTATCCATTATCTTTCTCCTCGATAAGAGTCCACCATAGCGCTTTTTTCTTATTCCAATATTCAATTCAGCAGCGCTTAGTCAAAAATCCCTGGAACAACTCCGTTATCGCCTGCATAAATAATCCGGCCATTCATTTTGGGTGGTTTGATTACCTCAGTCCAGTTCCTAGCGCTATCTTTGCTGGCAAATACATTAGTACTGATTATATTCAAGCCACTGTAAAAGCCGCCATCCTCAATGATCTCCTTACAAGTGGTTTCTATAAAAAAAACATCATTAACAAAAGGTATGAAAGGGCTACTACTGCCAAGATATATAACGGTATTTACTTCAGTATAACGCAAGGCATTATCTTGGCATGCTGATGTTTCAGGTGCAGTACCCAGCACCTGCCAGGAAGCACCGGCATCGGTGGAGGTATAAAATATTGTGGTTCCAGGGTAATCGCTGGCATGTTGTTCAATCCAACCGAATAGGCGGCCTTCATCCATGGGTACAACATGTTGTACACAGGTGTTATCATCTGCTTCACACACGGCTATTCTTGCCAGCTCAGCATAGCTAAGACCCCCATCGTTGGTTATTCGTAATGCAGACTCGCGCTCCCGCGCATCAGGGTTGCCAGTTTCAGAAGCCTCAACCTGGGTAGCCATAATAAAATCATCCCCGCCCAACCAGGAAAGCTCAGGCAGGCCGCCTGCATCCGGGTTGCCGCTCATTACCCAATTGGTATCCACAGACCAATCAGGTATTGTTAATAGTTCAAAGGTGCGGACGCGGGGTGGTGGATCAGTGAGTGGTGGTTTGCTGATTCTGAGTGCAGCCAGGCTGGTTGGCCCGGTGGCGCTTAGCGAGTGTAATGTTGCCATATTGTCGAAGATATTATTACCTGCCCCACCAATTGCCGTACCCCAGTCAAGCGCAACACCTGACAGTATATTTTCCGCGCCATAGCTACTCAAGCGTAAGGATCCTATACTTAGACTAGTGCTTCCGGGTGTACCGTTGTTGTAATCCAGATAATCTAGGTACACCAGTAGCTCCCGATTACCAATATAAGCCACCGCATTAATCCCCAGGCGATTAGATGGGTCAAGGGTGGTATCACTGAAAGCTATGGAAAAAGCTGATTCTGCAACTGGCTCCCAATTCAACCCAAGGTCATAAGATGAGTATATGTCGATAACATTGGGCACTGGCGCATTGCCATCTGACCGGCTGATATCAAAAGATAGCAGTGGTTCGGCGTAAAAAGTGGTGGCGGCGATGCCGCGCTCCCATTTACTCCGCTCCAGATCCGCATGGCTTATAGCGCCATCAAAAATCAGGGTAAGCGGTTTTTTGATATCTATATCAATAGGTGTACCATCAGGTGATAAGTTAAAGATTATGGTCTTTTTGTCACCATTCTCTAACATTTCATCTCCCACCAGCACGGCATCAAAAGTAAATCTCGCGGGTATTCTATAGCGGCTACCATTCCCGTCATCATAATACAGAGAGAAACTACCATTGGTAAAACTATAGGCCGCGCCATCAAGGTTCTTATCCGCAGTGACATTTTTAATTGTTATGATGATCTCATCACCACCCAGATACAATACATTGCTAATGGCCACCCGACCACGGAAGAAGTAGTTGATCAGCCCGGTGCTATAAGACACAGCGCGGGATAACAGATATTTATGCGCTTCATCGAAAGTGAATCTGTTGAGTGAGAACAGGCGCAAAGGCGAAGGCACACCAAAAGGTTCCAGAGGAATAGCTATATTCTGCAATCTCAGGTCATCATGAAATATAGAAAGCGAGCTGGTACGGGGGTTTAGCTTACTGGTGCCCGTATATTTATCCTTAACCATGGTGCCAAAAAACCTGATTTCACCACGCAAGGGCTGATCAGGACCACTGCCAAGACCCTCTGGAATTGGTGCCTCAATTCTGGATATGTCTATGATTGGCCCACCATCGTTATTGGGGTCAGGTAGCTTGTACTTCCCATAGCTATAGGTCAGGGTCCGGGGTGGGGCAGACAACAACTGACCACTTATCCTGAAATTAGTATCCTTGGAGACAAAATTTGCATTGGTAAATTCAGCCATCCCCTTACCCTCATTTATCCAGAACTTTTCTGAGTGATTGAATTGGTTTAAGGAGATTTCAGCATAGTCTTGGGGCACTTTTAGTGGGGAGTCAAATGTACATTTACCTGTAAGAAAATTGCTGATCGTATTTATAGTCCAACCAGGCTTCACTGTTGGTTCATTTACCCTATACTTACAATTGGAATACTTTTCGTAAAGACTTACTTCTTCACCCAAAACTGGAAGATGCGGATCATCGCGCACATGCTGTGGTTGGGTCATGTCTTGTATATGATGTATGCCCTGACCGATATTGCGGAAAAGGCTGCCAAAATATTCTTCCCGGGTGGTTTTATTCTCAGTGGTCAAGGCTAAAAAAAAGCGGTTGTTGCCATCTCGCATTAATGCATCACTGCGGTTGGCTATCAACTCTCCATCCTTATCGACACCATATAGAGCCCAATTGGGGGAGCGAAAGTTGGATCCAAACAGACACAAATCAGGCCTCAGTCGCCGCTTTTTTTCTGGATCAAAAAAATGCGCACAAGCCCAAAGGATCTTTTCGTGATCTTCATAAGCTGAACCTAGGCGTACATGACCGATAACATTTCGTTGGCTCTTGATGTTTTTTTCCAGGTAAAAATCATGGAAGCGTTCGTTTCCTTCATCAGATAAACTACCGTCAGGAGTTGCAAAATCCTTTATATCGTTTGGCACGATTATACCAAGCTCCTTGAGAACCCCATCTGCCTCAAACAGCACCGAATTTTTCAGTGCCGCCTCTGACATCCTCTCATGGGTGGGGGTCTCATATGCCAAGCCAGTAACGGGCAGTATTGTCAGGGTAGACAACGCTATAGCTATTGCACAGTTTTTATATTCCATTCATCCAGTCCTTCAAAAAAACTAACATCTACGCCACACTTCTCCATGTTCCTAGGTAATGAGCGTCTACCAAACTTTACTGTATCTTCAGAAATCCATACGCTATTCTTAGTAGCTTTAAGCCTAGTGATAATTGCATTCGGAATATTTGTCCACATGCAATTATCATTATCTTCGCTTAACACATCACTAACAAATCCCCACAGAGACCCGCTATACCCATTCTGTAGAGAACCGTTGTCTGATATAACCATCACCACATCAAGACCATTCCAACTGCTTTCTCGGATAATACCCCAATCGAAATTTGGTGGGTAAGTAGTTCCCAAAAACTTGCTTAGCCTGTAATCAACCCGCAGATCCTCATGGTAAAACCTCACCTCTGGCTCAAGTAACCGCAGTTTATGATTAAAAGATGGGAGGTAGGTAAATCCGTAAATCCGATAACGCCCCTCTTTATTGGTCACAGCTTCTCTTGCTTGGGCAGCATTGGAGCCGCTCCTAGAAATAAGGTCGGTGACCGGGATTATCGGCTCATACTCCCAAAGAGCCGTCACCAGCACTCCTTCTATGGGCTGGCCGGTTACATCAACAACCCTGCCTTCTATATCTTCAACAATACTAAACCAGGGATAGGTAATCCAAATGCTTGCCAACAGAATGATCCAGAGCCATTTATGTTTCTTTTTAAGCTCCCAGCCAAAATGCTTTGTCAGCATATATACCAATAGCTGGGCAACCAGTATAGGTAATACTAAAATCCAGAAATAATACGCAATGATAAAAGGTATTATGAAAATTGGTGAATAAAGGTCACCCATAACTACATACTCCGTACTCGCCAAACGCCATTACCGTTTGCCATTAAGTAGACGAAGAAGGCGCGGTTGATACCATCAATATCCCGGTTAATCAGATACTCGCCATATTCCAACTCGGTGGTAACTGGCTGTAACAGCGAATAGCTAGCAACGATATCGTCCATAAACGGCAATAGCAGGTAAAATACTTGACCATAGCCACCCACGGTATCTCCAATAAATAGATGCTCTTTAGCTAAACCCAGGTTAGCCGATACCAGCGCGGCATTCATTCCGTTCCATACTTGCTGTAGCAGCAGGTTACGCTGAGCTTCGGATTCGATTCCCACGACTAGATCATTGCGGTGACTTATGTTGTCGGTATCTACAACGGTGATAACGGGCAGGTATATTCCGGCTTGGCTGTAGTCGTAACTGATACTTTGCCCAAAGCCATTGTCGATAACCTGATCGATATTACCATCACCGTCAAAATCCACATCAATACGCTGGATACCAGTCTGGTTCAAGTTAATAAGGTTAAATTCAACCGAAGCCGGAGCAAAGGTATGCTCAGAGTCAGCATAAGCAAGGAACAGGTCTTGGGCGCCACCGGTAACAGTTACCGTTTGGCTTATTTGTTTTCTGCTCAGTAATGTGGCGGTGACGGTAATATCCTGGCTGCCCTGCTCAAGCGGTATCATTACTGCAAATTCACTGCCGTAGGGATCACCGCCTAGGCGGGCGACAATACCATTGACGGTAATACCGGTATTGGGGGCTGCGCTAAGGGTGCCGGTTACCCGCAACCTGCCGCTATTGTGGGTTGCTGCCTCCAGTGGTGAGGTAATGGTTAATACGGGCGCGGCGTTCAGACCGGGGTCATTGGGATACCAGTCGCTGTCGTTATCGATACCATCGCCATCTCGATCGGTATCGGCATTATCACCAATACCATCACCATCAAAGTCGTAGGCCTCATCACCGTCGTTTGGAAACAGGTCGTTCTCATCAGCAATGCCGTCACCGTCAATATCGCCATCGGTAATATCGGGCTGTACGGTAACGGTGGTTGCGGCCGTGCTGCTCAGCCCCTGGTTATCGGTTACCGTTAGCTCAAAGGTGAGTACGGTATCGACACCAACTGCAGGGGTGATGATATTGGTGAGCGCGGTATTGGCATTTTCAATAAAGGCGGGCTGCCCCTGGGTCTGTTGCCATTGATATTGGCTAATAGTGCCATCGGGGTCGCTACTGCCGCTACCATCAAGCTGGCCTTGAGTGAGCTCCATCAGGGGTTGGGCAGGGCCTGCATTGGCTATTGGTGGTTGATTAACTGGCGTTGGCGCCTCAAAGCTATCTTTAAAGACTGTATTATTTGTTACTGATCTAATGCTGGTATTAGCTAAACTGGTAACGGCCAGCAATGCAATGAACAGGAATATTAAAATGAGCTTGCTGAGATTGTAAAACATATAGCCCTCGTTCGTTTTGATGAAATGAAACCCCATCTCAAATTCAATTATTTACCGCTGGTTGAAGCTACTCGGAGCTTTTCCGGCATGTACAAAACATCCATGTGCTCTCGCGATCTGTGCTTATGACTGCAAAGGCTGGGTTCTTAGGTGTTGCCTACTGTAATTTTGCTCTGTGGGATCGCTTCGCACATCCTTGTGCTCTCACGATCTGTGCACGGAACTCCAAAGGCTGGGTTCTTAGGTGTTGCCTACTGTAATTTTGCTCTGTGGGATCGCTTCGCACATCCTTGTGCTCTCGCGATCTGTGCACGGAACTCCAAAGGCTGGGTTCTTAGGTGTTGCCTACTGTAATTTTGCTCTGTGGGATCGCTTCGCACATCCTTGTGCTCTCGCGATCTGTGCACGGAACTCCAAAGGCTGGGTTCTTAGGTGTTGCCTACTGTAATTTTGCTCTGTGGGATCGGCTTCGCACATCCTTGTGCTCTCGCGATCTGTGCACGGAACTCCAAAGGCTGGGTTCTTAGGTGTTGCCTACTGTAATTTTGCTCTGTGGGATCGCTTCGCACATCCTTGTGCTCTCGCGATCTGTGCACGGAACTCCAAAGGCTGGGTTCTTAGGTGTTGCCTACTGTAATTTTGCTCTGTGGGATCGCTTCGCACATCCTTGTGCTCTCGCGATCTGTGCACGGAACTCCAAAGGCTGGGTTCTTAGGTGTTGCCTACTGTA
>JAKITK010000023.1 GCA_021648125.1 Lysobacterales bacterium | reverse complement strand
GGTTTGAACCACCTGAATAGATTCCAAATTCATGTGTAAAACCCCAGCCGAGCGGTCCTTTACTACCAGGCTGCTCTCCTCCTAAATGCCATTTGCCCGATTTATAAACCTCATAACCATCATCTCTAAGCAACTCTGAAATAGTTACTGCATCATTCGTCAAGTAGGTTTCATAACCTTTTTTACCTCGAGTTGCCGGGTAAACCGAATAATCGAATGCACCTAGACCCACCTCAATACTGTCATTACCTGTTAGGAGCATGGATCTTGTAACAGAACAAACGGGGGACACATGAAAGTTTGTGAATCGCAACCCTGCTGCAGCAATTTTATTCATATTTGGCGTCTTTACTTCAGAACCGAACGCGCCAATATCCCCAAAAGCCGTATCATCTCCAACAAGCAATAATATATTTGGCTTGCTCTGCGCTACTGGGTTAGATTTTACTTCTACCGTATCACCAGTATTGGTACACGCTGATGCCAGTGTGGCTGTAATTAATAGTAATAATAGATGTTTCATTTATGCTGCCTTTTGATTAAATTTGATTTTCTATGTTTCTCGAAGGTTCGGTTTCAAACTTAAGAAACTCCTAGAAAACAATTTGACCATATACATAAGATGCTGTCTAATGCATTATGAACCCATATAATAGTCATGTAATGCATAATGCTTAAGTCGAAACCATTACTCCACGCACTGTCCTTGTTCAAGCATGGAAGCTTCACTCGGGCGGCTGCTGAATCCTACATTTCACAATCTGCCTTCTCCCGAAGTATTCACAGCCTTGAGAAGAAACTGGGGGTAAAGCTTTTTGATCGCAACGCAAACCATGTAGAACCAACGGCGTATGGAAAAGTACTTTTGCGTAGAGCCTTAATCATTGTTGAAAATACTGAGGAGCTAGAAAGAGAAATTCACCTGTTAAGGGACCTTAGTATCGGTAATCTCTCCGTGGCATTTGGCATATATCCAGCAGAACTTTCTGGCAATAAGGCGCTTGGAAAAATGACTCTTGACCATCCTGACCTACGCTATCAGGTAACTACAGGAAATTGGCTAACTGTTAATCAACTAGTATTATCAAGAACTGTAGATATTGGATTTGCGACCACATCCACTTTAGAGAAAGATGAACGACTATTGATTAGAAATGTCTGTCAACACGAAATGTTCCTGTATTGCCGTGGTGGACACCCCCTCAAAAACCAGAAAATTTTAAGCCAGAGTGACCTAGATAATTACCCATTTGTATCTATACAGGTCCCTAGCGGTTTAATTGACAGAGTGCCTGGGAAAAATGAAATTGATGTCATTACAGGCAATATTCTTCCCTCTATCGAGATTAATGATTTCACCAGTGCCCGAACAATTATTGCCAACAGTAATAGTATTGGTGCTGCCATACCGGTACAAATCGAATCGCAGCTCAAGTCGGGAGAGTTTATGCTTTTAGACTATCAACGACCTTGGTTAAAGCCATCTTTCGGATTCATTCTTTTACGCAACCGCTCGATAAATCCAGCGGCTGAGGTATTTATGGAGCATGTCGTTGAAATCGAAAAAACACTATCTCAGAAAAACCGCCTGTTGACCAGTCAATACCTGCTATAAACAATAGATGGCATGTAAGCCATACAATGGGATCATTCTAAACCATGGGTTTGCATGAAAAAATAATGCAGATAGCACGACGATTGCGATAACACATTCTAACTCACACGGAAAAAGCAAATTTCATCACCCGGTTTTGCCTGTGCCAAGACCGATAAATCATGCTGATTGACA
The DNA here is from genome assembly GCA_021648125.1 of Lysobacterales bacterium. Lineage (GTDB taxonomy): Bacteria > Pseudomonadota > Gammaproteobacteria > Xanthomonadales > SZUA-36 > SZUA-51. Next base: position 41,583 of record JAKITK010000023.1, on the reverse strand, counting down.
ACCAGAATTCGTGGGTAACCACCGGTAGTCTGGGCATCATGCATGGCAAGAATGCTTTGCCCGTCAGGGGTAATTTGCAGGCTACCGGGCATCAGCCCGGTACTGTGCGCTGATAAGCATTTGTTGAAATAGCCAATACCTAACTTATACACGCCCTTTTAGCTTGCGCTTGAGTTTCCTTATAGCCTGCTCAGGCGTGAGTTTAACTATCTGGGTAAGCACATCTAACGAATGTGGGCGGAGATTGAGCTTGCCACTGCCATTTTCCCAATTTGTCACTGTGGGCGGGCTAACACCAAGCAGTATGGCAAACTGGGATGAGCTCATCTTAAACCGTTTGCGTATGCGGGCCACTGCTGCGGCTGTTGGGGTAAATCCTCTCTTTTTTACGATCTTCTTTTTTATGATCTTCTTTTTGCTAGTCTTCTTTTTAGCGACCTTCTTCTGGGTGATGTTTTTACGGGTGTTTGCAACGACTTTTCTGCGGGCTAGCTTCTTTTTACGCCTAAGTTTAACCGGCTCATCCATATCTATGCCAAAAACACCGGCAAGGTCTGCCCCTACAAGCCGCCGCCCTTTTCCTTTTCCTGGCATAGCGGTCTGTATATCAAGTTCCGTTGAAATCAGCTCTTCATGGTCAACATTACGCAATAGAAAAAGCAATTCCGGCTGCTGATCGAGTCTAGCACCAACGCCATATAGAACAGCAGCAATATGCTTGCACATCTCGGCCCAGTCTGGACAATCACAGGCGAGGCTTATTTCATTAGGCTGGGGGAACAAACCATTATTCTGGTCAGTCACTATTTTCATAACATTATCAGAAAATTGCCCCTGCAATAGTTCCAGCATGGAACCAATCTGACCGGCACACTGTTTACGGACATTGCTCCATTTGCGTGCAGAAAGGGGTTTGATATCAATATTGATTTGATACAGTTCTGAACCACTAACTATGGCAGCAACCTTACCCTTTACTATCGCCAAATGACACACAGAACCATTGCGTACATAAGTTCGCCCCCGAGGCAGGCGATTCTCATAATCACTGAACTTCTCCAGGTGATCACACCAGGCCTGTCCCCAAAATGTAGCGGCGATCTTGCGCCCTTGAACTTCAACCGGCTCAATTTTTTTTCCTTTCTTTCTAAGCTTGTTTATTTCCCGGGCGGCCTTGGCACGGCGTTGCGCTACCGGCACATAGGGCGGCCATCTGTCGTAACTCATTTTTCTTTACCTCTACGGTTTATCATCAGTCTCTAATAAGCCCTTATTATACTCGGGCTTTTTCAATATCAAGCGATACTAAATCAAGCAGCGCCTTATTATCCATCTCTGTAAGCAGCGCACTGCCACTGCCTTCAAGCAAGTCATTAGCAAGTGCCTTTTTTTCATTAATCAAGGCATCTATTTTCTCTTCTACTGTACCCTGGCAGATAAACTTGTGTACCAACACATTTTTTTTCTGACCAATACGAAAAGCACGATCTGTGGCCTGGTTTTCTACTGCCGGGTTCCACCAGCGATCAAAATGAATAACATGAGATGCCTGAGTCAAATTGAGACCTGTACCGCCGGCTTTTAGAGATAGAATAAAAAAAGGTGGCCCTTCTTCACTTTGGAATTGTTCAACCAGTTTTTGCCGTTTTTTAACCGCAGTGCCGCCATGCAACACCAGACCTGGCCGGCCAAATTGCTGTGCCAGAAACTTTTCTAACGGGGCTGTCATTACCCGGAACTGGGTGAAGACCAATAACTTTTCCTGGCGTGAGGCAATCTCTTCACACAATTCGGCCAAACGCTGAAATTTCCCGCTGTTTTCGGGATCGTACTCATCATCCCCCAGCAGTTGTGAAGGGTGATTGCATATCTGCTTAAAGCGCATCAGGTAAGCAAGCACCAAACCGCGACGCTTTATGCCTTCAAAATTCTCAAGCGCTTCAGCCATCTCTGTAACGGCGCGTTGATATAACGCCGCCTGGACTCTACTTAGGCCGCAGTAAGCGGCGACTTCTGTCTTTTCCGGCAAATCGCTAATAATGGTTCGATCTGTTTTAAGACGACGCAAGATGTAAGGAGCTACCAGTTTTCGTAGCGGTGCGTATTGATCGGTGTCCCGTGTAGAGAGTTTCTTCACAAAGCTTTTAAAGCGTGTAGCTGAACCCAGCAAACCCGGATTCAAAAAATCGAACAGGGACCATAAATCCGACAGTCTATTTTCCACTGGCGTACCTGTCAGGGCAATACGGCTTTTAGCCTTAACGCTCTTCACCATTTTGCTCTGCCTAGCTTGCGGATTTTTAATTGCCTGGGCCTCATCCAGCACCAGTAGCTGCCATTCTGTTTGCTGTAACCAGTTTTGACGCATAAGCGTAGCATAGGTGGTCAAAACCAGATCAATCCCCTGCAATGTTGCAGGTTCTACTGCCATCGCATCCAGGCTTTTTTTATTGAACTGTGAGCCATGTATAAACAGGCAGCGTAGGGAAGGAGCGAAGCGTTCAAGCTCGGTTTTCCAGTTACCCAACAACGATGCAGGTAAAACCAGCAGGGAGGGTTTGTCATAGCGTCGTTTTTTTAGCTCCAGCAACAATGAGATAACTTGCATGGTTTTCCCCAGCCCCATATCATCCGCCAGACAGGCACCTAAACCCAGCTGAGAGAGCAACCACAACCAGTTTACACCCGTCTGCTGATAGGGTCTCAGGGTTGCTTTAAGTGCTTTACCCGGGTGGATAGCTTGTAATTGATCAGGCGCGCGTAATGCCTGTAACTGTGAGGACAGCCATTTTCCCGGCTGCACAAAAGACCACTCCCGGCTCTCCTCGAAAGCATCATCCTTCAAGTCGACAGGCGCACCTGCCAGCAATCGCATTCCTTCGGCAAAAGTGAGCCCGCTACTTGCCCTTTCTACTTCCACCATTTCCCAATGAGCCAGGGCTTCTTTCAGTCTCGCCTGATCTACCTCAACCCATTCGCCTTGCATATAAACAAGCCCGTCACCCGCTGCCATTAATTTTTTCAGCTCAGCCTTGTTGAGTGGTTTGCTTCCCAGGGCAACATGCAGTTTAAAATCCAGCAATGCATCAGCGTTGAAACTTTTTCCAGTTTTCTCTCCAATGGTGATACTGGCACGCACTCTGCGGCGTTTCTTCCACCAGTCCGGCAGTCGAACCACAAGCCCGCACTGCTCGTAGCGCGATGCATCTTTAAGAAATAGATAGGCCTCCTCTGGTGTCCAAGCCAAGGGATGATAGATATCACCCGTATCTACCAGGTCTTTAACTACAGCACTAATTTCAGCAGCAAGCTGAATCGGTGAAAGCAGTCGAATCAAGGCTTTTTTGTTTCTTGCCCCTGCATACTCCTGCAGAGCTCGACTGAGGGGTTGATAACGAATGCTGCCCTGCTCTGATAGCTCCGGGGCATAGGTTGCCATGAAGGCAAAAGGATAGTCCGGGTCATTTTTGTTCTCTGCCAAATGGAAACAAACACGACCCACCTGGTGCCAATGAGGTGCGTGCTTGATAAGTAATGCATCTAGCCCACCAAAAATATGGATCTGTTCACAAACCCAGTTATCCAGTGCAGATCGAATGTCCTGCAATACTGAAGCCGAAAGATACTCACCGCCGCGCATAGGTGGCACACTGAGGAGCAACGGCATGGTTTCAGTATCTGTAAATGGCCCGATGGAATCAGGCTTTAATGGATCTGTCGATGCCAGCAGGCAGCGTTCACTCAGGTATTTACAGGCAAAACTGCGCCAATATTGCAGGGATGGTGAAAGATTCTCACTGTTTTTTCTGGCAGCCAGAAAAAACAAGCCTTCTCCCGTACTACGCCTAAAGGCCTCGTCGATAAGCATGTGTTGAGTTGCGTTGTTGCTTGTATCATCCGCTATTGATGCAAAGCAGTGAAGGTGTCCTGAGGGTAACAGGCCAAGATCAAAGGCATTCATTCCAATACCCCTCCTCGGCGTACCTGCTAATTTAAAAAGACCTGAACAAAAGGGCAGAGCTGTTATTCTGCAACAACAAGCCGTACAGTATAAATCAAAACAACACGCTCCCGTTTTAGCTTGCGCCTGATGTGGCCATCATCATCTCCATATTGTTTTTGATAGGTCTCCTAGTGGTCCTGCCAAACATCAGAAATATACTTTAGAAACAAGGTGACTAGGACATAGTCTTTAGTTTCTATTGTAATTCCAAATTTCCAGTCAAGCGGAGAATGACAGCTCAATTTTATCGGCCAAAAAACTTGATAATTTAATATAAGATTCTTTAGTCCATCCGGCAACATGAGGACTTAAAATTACTTTATCCGATTGTACCAAGTATTGAAAATCAATTGGTAATTCATCAGAATTCATCATTTCAAAAGATGTTGTTTCGTACTCCAACACATCTAAACAAGCACCTAAAACTTTAGCTGACTTTAAAGCACTTACTAAATCGGCCGTGCAAACATTATTCCCTCTTGCCGTATTAATTACATAAATAGGTTTTTGAAAGTTAGCTAAAAATGCAGCATCTACATAATGATGTGTTTCTTCAGAAAGTGGCAAATGAATACTTACTATATCTGCGGTATTATAAATATCTTCTAACTTAACCTCTTCAATTATTTCAGAGCTGTAGTTAACCTTGTATTTATCAAATGCAATAACCTTACAATCAAACCCTGAAAGCTTTTTAGCAAAAGCACTCCCCATATTTCCGTAACCAATAATAGCAACAGTTTTCCCGGAAATTTCTAAGCCCCTATTTCCTTCTCTATCCCATCTGCTATTTCTTACTTCAGCATCTCCTTTTTTAAGGTGATTAAAAAGCATCAATAACATACCAATAGCTTGCTCGCCAACAGCATCCATATTTCCTTCGGGAGAATTGAACACTTTAATTTCTTTTTTTTCTGCGTAAGCGGTATTAATATTTTCTAAACCAGCACCCGACCGGGCAATAAATTTAAGGTTTATAGCTTTATCTAAAAAAAAAGAATCAACAGTAAATCTACTGCGAATAACTAAACCAAAATAATCCGCAATTTTTGCTTCAATTTGTTCTTTTGGAGCGGTTAAATCATGCTCGCAAGAATAACCTAAATTTATTAGTCGCTCTTCTAAAATGGAATGAACCGTATCAACAAAAAGTATTTTTTTACACATAATGATTGAGTATAATTAGTATTAAAGCCCTTTTCCATAATTTCGTAGTTAATAATTCACGGATTTTCGCAGCATTTCATTTGGTATGTACGCTAACTCAGCGAAGTGGGTATCTTTGATGGTTTTTTGTCCCAGACAAGCCTGCATCTTAAGCTAAATCCTGTCTGCACACGATTGTAATAAAAACCCATTCTAACCCACCCGGAAAAAGTAAATTTCATCACCCGGCCTTGCCTGTGCCAATACGGATAAATCATGTTGATCGACGACCAGAATTCGTGGATAACCACCGCTTGTCTGGGCATCCCGCATATTAAAGAGGCATTACACGATATCTGGATGGCAGAAACCAGAACAGCTGCGCATAAAGCGTTTAGCAGTTGCGTGCGGAGATTTGAAGATAAATACCCAGCAGCGATGAAGTGTTTGGTGAAAGATAAAGATGCTAGCCTTTTATGATTTCCCAGCAGTACACTGGCAGCATATCCGGACTAGCAATCCGATCGAGTCTGTATTTGCTACGGTCAGGTTGAGAACGACCCGCACCAAAAGCTGCGGCAGTCGAAAAACAACTTTATCGATGACCTGGAAACTGATGACGACAGCACAGAATAAGTGGCGCCGTTTGAGAGGCTACCGGCTACTTGCCGATGTCATCAGAGGTGTGGAATTTAAAGACGGGGAAGAAGTAAAACTGGATCAATTACAGGAGACGGCTTAAACGGCCATACACCAGATTTGACTATAGCCCCTGCCTTTGATATCAACACCTTAGCGACTTTCAACTCTATTAAGACCCAATAAACTATTGTAACACTGACGAATACTGAAATTAAGCAAGCAAAACCAAAGTTGAAGGAATACAACCATCAGATGGTCGTGGGCTATCTCTCCGAATAATGCCATCAGGTGTCAAACATTGGCTATTTAACTAGTCGACCCTTAAAAAAGAACATGACTCTCTGATTTGATCTAAAATGACCTATACAAAGGTCGTTTTAGCATACTATGATCTTTGTGTAGGTCATTTAATTGATTTTTGATTTATTTTGATATACTATTTCATTAAGAAATGAATTAAGAGATAACAAAATGAAAAAGCCTTCTAAACGCACATATTCTGCTTATAGCATTGACGCTATGCGTCTGCTAGGTGCGACTATCCGCGCTCAACGCAAGAGCAATAGAATGTCCGAGTTAGAGTTGGCAGAACGTGCTGGTATAGCACGTAACGTCGTCCAACGTATCGAACAAGGCGATATGACATGTGGTGTTGGTTTAGTTTTTGAGGCAGCTCATATTGTTGGCATTAGCTTATTTGATGCCGATCCAAGTAGACTTGCTAGTCAAATTAAGCATATTGAGGACAAGCTAACCCTTCTGCCAAAAGCCATTCATAAAAAGACAAAGGTTATAAATGATGACTTCTAAAAGTAAATATACAGAAGCTTACGTTTGGATATGGCTACCAAATATGACGGAACCCGTTGTGGCAGGAAAGCTTGAACAAGATGGAAATAATTTGCTTTTTGCTTATGGTAAAAGCTACCTTGATCGCAAAGAGGCCATTCCTATCTATGACCCTGAACTATCCTTAAATCCAGGCACCATACCATTGTTGAACGGGTTAAGCGCTCCGAGTTGCATACGTGATGGCGCACCAGATGCATGGGGACAGCGCGTTATTATTAATCGCATGACTGGCTTGAAAGGAAAAGCTGCTAGTGAGATAGAATTAAGCTTGCTTACCTATTTAATGGAATCTGGCTCAGATCGCATTGGGGCGCTAGACTTTCAATCATCACCAACAAACTATGTCCCACGACAATCTAAAGCCGCACCGCTGGAAGAGCTTATGGAGTCCGCTGAACTAGTAGAAAAAGGTGTGCCATTATCTCGTGAATTAGGCCAAGCACTTCTCCACGGCAGTGCAGTTGGTGGTGCACGTCCTAAAGCGCTTATAGACGATGATGAGGTGAAATTTATTGCCAAATTTTCCGCGAGTAATGATACATACAATGTGGTTAAAGGTGAGTACATTGCTATGAGGCTTGCTACAATTGCAGGCTTACACGTTGCTCCTGTTAAGCTGATCCAGGCAGTTGGTAAGGATGTATTACTCGTTGAGCGTTTTGATCGTACATATACGACAGAAGGTTGGAAGCGAAAAGCTATAGTCTCTGCTCTGACCATCTTAGAACTTGATGAAATGATGGCTAGATATGCCAGTTACGAAAAACTTGCAGAGATAATTCGAAAGCGCTTCACTGAGCCAAAAGAAACACTAAAAGAGCTTTATGCACGCATGGTATTTAACATTCTATGCGGAAACACCGATGATCACGCTAGAAATCACGCTGCTTTTTGGGATGGCAAAGAACTGACCCTAACTCCGGCCTATGACATATGCCCTCAAGGTCGTGCAGGTGGTGAAGCTACTCAAGGCATGTTACTGGTCGGACTAAATCGTTTCAGCCAGTTGCGTGTTTGCATGGAAGGTGCTCATCATTTTCACATATCAGAGGAAGAGGCTAGAAAAGTCATTGAGCATCAGAAATCAGTAATTGAAGATAATTGGGATTCAGTGTGTAGTGAAGCCCAGTTGAGTGAGGTCGATCGTGCTTTATTTTGGCATCGTCAATTCCTTAATCCATATGCTTTTGAGGGCTTAGATGAATAGAATAGGGAATAGAATAGGGGACAGACCCGAATGGCGCTAAGTTAAGCAGAATAGGGGACAGACCCGAATGGCGCTAAGTTAAGCCATTCTTGCATTGAATCAACACCTTCTAATTTGGCTTTAAATAAGGGTTAAGTCGTTGATAGGTCACATGATAGAACCCCTTAACTTAGTGCCATTCGGGTCTGTCCCGAATGGCACTAAGTTAAGCCATTCTTGCATTGATTCAACACCTTCTGCTTTGGCTTTAAATAAGGGTTAAGTCCTTGATAGGTCACATGATAAAACCCCTTATCTTAGTGCCATTCGGGTCTGTCCCCGATTTATTCTTGATGAATTAATTCGTATTGCGAGATAAAAGAATAACTCCTTTGCTCGGTTTTTTTTAAACGCCTCTACTTCATCTGGGTTTTAAATTGCTAGGAAACCCTGGCCCCTTACGCACTTCAATGTTTCTTTGCACTATGGGTTTTAGGGTTTTTGCATCAACAACCATTGGTTTTATTATTTTCCCACTCGCGGTATCTATCAACTCGATAGGCGCTCCTGCAGCTTCAGCAAGCCAGTCGTCCCCCCATCGGATCATTGCTGCCAGCACATCAAATAAAGCTCGCCCTTTTTCCGTTAGGTGGTACTCGTATCTAGGCGGCTTATCCTGATATTGGATTCTTACGAAGATGTCTTCATCAATTAACCGGCTAAACCGTTGCGTAAGTACATTCCTTCCGATACCCAGCCGTTTGATAAATTCGTCGAAACGCTTTGTTCCGAAAAAAGCCTCGCGTAGCACAAGTGGCGTCCACCAGTCACCGAGAAGATTACTCGTTCTAGCTATCGAACAGGGTAGCTTGCTTAAATCAGTACGCTTCATAGTCGTTAGATTGTATAACGGAACAGTAAGTTGCACAAGAGAACTTACTAGAGTATATTAGTTTCTTTAACGAACTAAATCAAGGAGACCAACTATGCCCATGCTAGATGCCTTTATACCGAAAGGGGCTTTTGAGCCAGAATCAGAAAAGAAGCTTATATCCAAACTGACTAATTTGTTGTTGGAATGGGAGGGCGCAGATCCAAAGAACGAAGTCGCAAGATCAATTGCCTGGGTGTTTTTACACAGGCCTGAAGCCGTATATGTGGCAGGTATTCGTGCAGATGAACCGCGCTACAAGTTAGTAGTTTCCGTACCCGAAGGGCAACTAGATAACAAAAGACGCGAAGGAATAGTGGCTGCACTTACCGAAGCGATATTAGATGCAGAACCAAAAGGCCGGCTTCGTGACCCCGGCCGTGTTTGGGTATTTGCAACGCAAATACCAGAGGGAACTTGGGGCGGCAGCGGTCGTGTTGTTAAGCTTGCTGATATTGCTGAACTTGTAACAGGTGATCGAAAGCTGGGCGAGGAACACGCAAGAAAACGCCTTGCAATTGTGAAAGCAGAGCGTGAGGCCGTATTTGCTGAATAATAAAACTATCCAGAAACCTGAAAAGAGAGACTGCAATTATTATATGTAATCACAAATTTGAAACACAGTGGAAAGTTTGGGAAGATTCGACGACAGGCTGAGTCTCCCCTATTCTTCCGCTTTAAATTAAAGAGTTTAGTTATAATGAGTGAATGCGCAGCAGTAATATTAAATATTTACCCGAAATTCAACAATCAAGGACAGCCACATAATCACTGCGAAGGGCTAAAAAGCTTATTGTTTTGAGTTAATTGACTCGCTACCTTGTGAGTAATCACTGACTTTCACTCGTGGCAAAATCGGGAATGCTTCTACTGAGTGACTGTCCTGTGCCTGCTGCCAGATATGGATGATATTGACCGGCCCAAGATGGCCATCGGTGGGATTGTTCCTGCTATGAAACTGAAGCAGGCCGCATAATTCTACAAGCGCCCCCATCAAAAATGGGGGGATTACCTTAGAACCGGCAGAAAGTTTGCGCCAGAACCCTTGCTATTAGATACAGTCATACTATATGGTATAGTATGAATCGCAAAACCTACTCAATTGTCGATATGGTGGTGCTGAGCATATTGCTCAAGGAGCCGATGAACGCTTATCGGCTGGCGCAATTTGTCGAGAAAAACCAGATCACGCGTCTGGTTAAACTCAGCACACCTGCAATTTACAAAAGCTGCAAGAGGCTTTTTGAGCAAGGAAATCTGAGCGGTGAAGCAAAGCGGGACGGCGAAGCGCCTGAAAAAATGATGTATAAGGTTACCGCTGCCGGTCGCCAACATTTTGAGCAGTTGATGGCCCATTTTGCCGGCGCAATCACCCCGTTTTATTTTGATATCAACTCTGTGGTTTTCAGCCTGGAGCAACTGGATTTCGATCAAGGGCTTGCGCTGATCGATACTTATGCCGCCGCCATCAACGCCACGCAATCCTGGCTGATACCCCATTCACAGGAACCCCAGGCAAAAGCCACTTTTGGCAATCGCATGATTATCGAACAATATTTGATGATGGTGAATGTGCTGGTCGAGTGGGTGCAGCACTTGCGCGAGGAGTTCATCAAAGAGCGTGGATAGCTAAACAAACAATCTGAATAGACGTCACGGGCCGACTGGTCCTTTTTTAAAATATAGATGCTATCGAATAGAGTAGTATCCAAAACAGGACTAAGTGCATGGACAATATCATTGAGCTCAACCAAGTGATCAGAAGTTATACTCAGGGAGAGCGGACATTTACGGCCTTAAATGGCATTGAGCTTGAAATCAAACAAGGCGAATATATTGCTATTGTTGGCAAGTCGGGCAGCGGCAAATCCACCATGTTGAACCTGATTACCGGCATTGATCATCCGACAAGCGGTGTTGTCACCGTGATTGGCACAGATATTCATCAGCTGAATGAAAGCCAGCTGGCGCAGTGGCGCGGCAAAAACATCGGTATCGTGTTTCAGTTTTTTCAACTTATCCCAACGCTGACAATCATCGAGAACATTCTATTGGCGATGGAGTTTGTCAAAACCATTCCGCGCAATGAACGCCTGCAGCGGGCGAAAAACTTGCTCGAAATGGTCAGTATTTTGGACCACGCCAACAAATTTCCCGCAGGTCTTTCAGGCGGAGAGCAGCAACGCGCGGCCATCGCCCGTGCGCTGGCCAATGACCCCGATATTCTGGTGGCCGACGAGCCAACCGGCAATCTGGACAGTGCAACAGCCGATTCCGTCAAGGCAATTTTTGCTGATCTGGTTGCCAAAGGCAAAACCGTTATTGTCGTGACCCACGCAAATGTTGGTGAGGATGAATTTGATCGGGTTATCCGGCTGCAAGACGGAGAAATCATCTCGTCCAGTGCCAAGAGCTCTGGCCAAAAGGGGCAAAGCTGATGCCTATAATCCTGAGAAAATCCTTTCGTGACATGAGGGCAAAACTTGGCTCGACCCTGACGGCCATTTTAGCCCTTACCATCGGCCTGTGGGGCATCGGCACATTGCTGGTGTCGATGCTGATTATGAACAATGATCTGAGTGAGAATTTTTCACAAACGAACCCACCCCATATTGCCATTCAATCAAGCGATTTTGACAAGCTGAACCTTGATGAACTGCGCAGCAACCCGGATATCATGGCGGCAGGTTTTCGTGACAAAATCACGCTCAGGATAGAGGTTAAGCCGGATGTATGGCTGCCTGTCTGGCTCTATTCTGTTGCAGATTTCGAGCACCTGACAGTTGCCAAAATTTACCAGCAAAACGAGCGATTTCCGCCACCCGAGGGAACGATTTTTATTGAGCGGGACGGGCTGCTGATATCAAATTTTACCACAGGTGCGCTTGCACGGCTGCAATCAGGGGGTGAGGTGTTTGAAACAGAAATATCAGGTTTTGCTTTTGATCCTGGCCAAGCGCCGTCATCTCAGGATCAACTCATCTTTGCCTATACCGATCAGGCCAACTACACCCGCCTTTCAGGCAACCCGGCAAAACAAAGACTGATCATTCGCTTTGCGGGTGTGAAAACAATTGAGGAGGTGCGGGCAAAATATGACCAGTTGGCGGTGGAATTCTCACAGGCAGGGATAAGCATAGACAGCTTCACCATTCCCAAATTTGATGAGCACCCGCATCAGTTTCAGCTCAACACCATGCTCTATCTGATTGCCACCATCGGTCTGCTGGCTTTTGCCATGGCGATGGTTTTGATTTCACAGCTGATGAGCAGCATTTTCACCCAGCAGATCCGGCAAATAGGCACTATGAAGGCCATGGGGGCCACAAGGGCGCATATCTTTCAAATCTATGTCAGCTATATTCTGGGCATAGCGCTTGTCTCAATCGCCATTGGTCTGCCATTGGCGGTATTATCGGGCAAAGCGTTTTCTGCTTTTGTTGCGGGGATCATAAATTTTGATATTTTGACCACGCAAATGCCCGCATGGATATATATAATGATCATTGCATTCGGGCTTTTACTGCCAATCATATTTTCACTGCCGGCACTGCTAAAGGGAATTAAAATATCCGTTGCAGATGCCCTTGGCGATTATGGCATAAACACCGATCAGAGCAAGGTTTCAGGTAATCACACAAGGGTAAGCGGCTCCACTACCCTGTCGCTGTCGATAAGAAACGTCTCGCGCCGCAAATCCCGAATGATTGTAACCGTGGCGACAATGGCATTGGGCGTGGCCATTTTTTTGACCGGGTTTAACGTGCGTGAATCCTTGCGTGTTTTTCTGGATAATTCGGCGCAATCGCTAAAGTATGACGTCCAGATCCTGATGAAAGAGCAACTGCCGCCTGAGGTCGCCATCGCGCATTTTGATAGTATTGAAGGCGTTAGCAATATCGAAGCCCGGGTGCGCGGGCCCGTGCAGGTTAATAGCGATGACATCACACTTTCGTCTGCCGGCATCTCGGTGATTGCTGCACCGTTTGACAGCATAATGATTGAGCGTGATTTGTTGCAGGGCACTTGGTTGAGCAGCTCGGTGGAGCTGGAATTTGTTACCAACCAAGGTGCCGCCCCTGCGTTTAAACCCCTGATCATTGGCAACAGCTATCCGATCACCGTGGGAGGCAATGAGGTATCAGCCAAGTTGGTAGGCGTGGTGCGCGAATTTGATAGCCCCAAAATATATCTGGATCTGGAAAAATTCAACGCGCTGGCAAACCCTGATGGCTTGGTGAACAATCTGCTGGTTTCCTTGTCGGACCGATCATATGACAGCGTCATTCAGGCCAAAATACAGATTGAACAAGCCATAGAAAGCACAGGCATGGATGTCATTGTCGTTATGTCTCAGGCCGAGCGGGCCAAGGTGATATTTGACCATCTGAACATTATCCTGATGGTAATCCTGTTTTTGTCGCTGCTGGTTCTGTCGGTCTCGGCCATGGGCATGGGCTCGGCGATGGGCATAAACGTGATGGAGAGAACCCGCGAGATCGGGGTGCTGCGCGCCATTGGTGCCACCCCCAAAGTGGTCATACGATTGTTCGTTATCGAGGGGTTCATCATCTCCGCCCTAAGCGTTACGGTTGGCCTGCTGCTGGCCTTGCCAATGAGTTCCCTTGCCGCGCAATTCTTCGGTGAACTGATATTGGGCGAAAATACACCGCTCGACTTTGCCTTCAGCCAATCAGGCTTTAGCATCACGCTTGTTGTCACATTGCTGTTTGGTTACCTCGCCAGCAGCGTGCCTGCCAACAGGGCAACAAATATCACCGTTCAGGAGGCCATTGCCTATGAATAATGGTCATAATGCGAGTAATTTTCATAAAAATTATGGTCTCCGGGCCATCATGAGATTGCGCAACATGTTGTCTGAAAGTTCGGGTTTCCTGCTCTATGCCACTCGCCAAGACCTTCAAAACCCTGTCTGCTGCTGTTAGAGGTTCCGTCTACCACCCCCTCCCTTGCCAGAAAGGTAGGGGGTGGTAGACGGAAGTTCTACATAACAGGTCTTTCTTCAACACTAACACGGTCAGGAATTAGGCTAAATGGGACATAGTGGTGTTCCAATAAGGGCTAAAACCTCGCCCCGACAAGGCAAATCAATCACATGCTAGAACGTTGTTTTATATATGATATTTAAACATCCATGCAGATGTATTTCATTTCCAGATAATCCTCTACCCCGTGGTGGGAGCCTTCGCGGCCTTGCCCCGATTGCTTGATCCCGCCAAAGGGGGCCACTTCGGTGGAAATAAGGCCGGTATTAACCCCAACCATGCCATATTCCAGCGCCTCGGCCACTCGCCAGACGCGGCTTAGATCATTGGCGTAAAAATAGCTGGCCAAGCCAAAGATGGTGTCATTGGCCTGCTCGATTACATCACCCTCATCCTTGAAGCGAAATAGTGGCGCGACCGGGCCAAAGGTTTCGTCATTGGTAACCATCATCTCTCGGGTGACGCCAGTGAGCGTGGTTGGCTCGAAAAACGTGCCGCCCAGCGCGTGGCGGTGGCCGCCGGTGGCAATGGCCGCCCCTTTGGCAAGGGCGTCGGCAATATGGGCCTCAACCTTTTGCACCGCCGCCTCGGTAATCAATGGCCCGGCAACAACGCCTTCCTCAAAGCCATCCCCCACCTTCATTTTTTCCACGGCTACGGTCAGCTTTTCAGCGAATGCATCATAAACCCCGTCCTGCACATAAATCCGGTTGGCACAGACACATGTTTGGCCGTTATTGCGGAATTTAGCGATCATCGCGCCGGCAACAGCAGCATCAATATCCGCGTCGTCAAAGACGATAAACGGCGCGTTTCCCCCCAGTTCCATGCTCATTTTCATTACCTGCTTTGCCCCTTGGGCCAGCAAAATGCGCCCGACCTGTGTGGAGCCGGTAAAGGTCAGTTTGCGAACCTTAGGGTTGGAGGTGAACTCCTGGCCGATATCGGAAGCCTGACTGGAAGGCACCACCGAAAACACCCCCTTGGGCACACCGGCGCGCTCAGCCAGCACCGCCATTGCCAGTGCTGAAAGCGGCGTTTCAGCGGCGGGTTTGGCGACAAAGGCGCAGCCCACGGCCAGCGCCGAGCCTACCTTGCGCGCAATCATCGCATTGGGGAAATTCCACGGGGTTATCGAGGCCACAACCCCCACCGGCTGCTTGATCACCACAATGCGTTTGCTTGGCTGATGGCCGGGGATGGTCTCGCCGTAAACCCGCTTGGCCTCCTCGCTGAACCACTCGATAAAGCTGGCCCCATAAAGAATTTCGCCCTTGGCTTCAGCCAGCGGCTTACCCATTTCAGCGGTCAGGATGGCCCCGAGATCATCGGCGTTCTCCACCATCAGGTCAAACCATTTGCGCAACACGGCAGCCCGTTCCTTGCCGGTGCGCGCGGCCCATTCCTTTTGGGCGGCGTGAGCGGCATCAATGGCCCGGCGGGTTTCATCCACCCCGCAATCGGCGACTTCGGCAATCACATCCCCGCGCGCGGGGTTGGTGACATCAAGTGTGGCACCATTATCGGCGTCCACCCATTTCCCAGCCACATAGGCTTGAGTAACGAGCAGAGACGGGTCTCTGAGCTTGGATATCAGGTTGGTTGGGCCGGGCATTGGGCATCTCCACATAATTTGCTTACATGATGATGGGCCTGTCAGCCGCGTTTCGCAAGTGGGCCGGGTAAGTTCCTGAAAATATGTTACCACGCCCTCACCAAAGTGAGCACCTTATTGAAGGGGTGTGGCTTTTCATCAGGGTAGGAATTACCGATCGGGCTGCTCTGCCGAGGCGAAGCCTCGGCAGAGGCGTCGCGATCCCATTTTTTAAGCTTGCTTCAAAAATGCCACCGGTTCCGCTTGGTGCAAGGTCAGGATATTTTACTGCAGCGCTGCGGCGCGCGCCTCCTTCGGCGACCTGAAGTCGTCGGCTACGCCTTCCTTTGTTCAGCCCACCAGCCGTGCCGTAATTGAGGTCGTATAAAAGTGTGCCGGGCTTAAATAATTCCGGGAATAGTTCTGGGTGTTGACCCTGATGGCCGATGGAAGTGGCATTAACCAGCAGGTCAAATTTAGGCAAGTGTGGGTCGTGCAGTTGTTTCAGACTAACACTGCGAAAGTTTGGGTTTGATTGCTGCTGAAGTAAGTCGGCAGCTTTTGCCGGGTTACGGTTGGCGATAACCAGTGTATCTGGCGATTGCGCAAGAATAACCGGAGTAATACCGGCTGCCGCGCTAGGCTTTCCGGTTGCTGTGATTATTGCCTGGGCTTTTGAGATGACGCCCGAGGGTATCAAGCCGGAATCTGAGGTGGATCGCTCGCAGTCTGTTACCCATTCAACCGGGCGTAAGCTAGACCGTATTGTTATCGGATTTCTGGCATTGGCTGTGGTGTTATTGCTTATTAATCCATATCAACGCAGCGATGGGCCTGATGCTTCTGTCACTGAACCGGAACAGCTGACTCCAGAGCAGCTTACTTCAAAGCAGGTTAGAAGGTATGCACGATGACCTGTTAACTCAGTTAGCCAAGATCGGTTCATTAAAGGTCATTTCACGAACATCGGTAATGGAATACAAAGACACCACCAAGAAAATCCGGGAAATTGCGGCCGAACTAGGGGTGGCCACCATTATTGAAGGCGGAGTGCAGCGGTCTGGTTCGCGTATCCGCTTTAATGCCCAGTTAATTGATGCACAAACCGATGAGCCCCTCGCTACGATTCCTTTCTCGGTCAGGCACTAACTAGTTGCGTCTTTAAGTAGAAAGTTCTCGTGAATCTGCGCAAAAATATGACATTGATTAGCGCATTTTGCTCACAACGATTTGAGAATATACCCATTGCGCTACACAAGCCCACAAGCGAATACTTTATGTATTTGGTCGAAACATGGGATTGCACTCGCACCAAGTCCGCAAGATACGGCCAAAGCCCGCTGCGGTATACGTTCGCCACAGGCCCGAAACGACTTTGCTCTACCAGATTGTCCAGGAGTACTGGCCTGAGTTTCAGGCTGAACTTACCAGTCAGGGTAGGTACTTACCGGCCTACGTCACAAAAGAATTCGATGAGTACTTAAAATGTGGAAGACTTGAACATGGCTTTTTGAGGGTCAGGTGTGAGTCCTGCCGTGATGAGAGGTTGGTAGCGTTTAGCTGTAAGAAGCGTGGCTTCTGCCCCAGTTGTGGCGCACGACGCATGGCCGACAGTGCCGCTCTGCTGGTAGAGGAAATACTCCCGTATCAGCCTATGCGCCAATGGGTGCTTAGTGTACCGTTCCCGCTGCGGTTTCTATTTGCCAGTAACCCTAAAGCCATGACTGGGGCGCTGGGTATCGTCTACCGCGCCATCTCCACACACCTGGCGCACAAAGCGGGCTTTGCGAAACCCATGGCACAAACCGGTGCAGTGACCCTGATCCAGCGATTTGGCAGTGCATTGAATCTGAATATCCACTTTCATAGTTTATTTCTGGATGGAGTGTATATCGGCGACGCCAATGAGCACCCGCTACGCTTTCGACGGGTCAAGGCCCCAACCGGTGGTGAGCTCCTACAACTAACACATACCATTGCTCACCGCGTTGTTCGTTATCTTGAGCGCCAGGGCTTGCTAGAACGCGATACCGGCAATATTTACCTCACCCCGGAAGCAGTGGACGCCTCAGATGAAGACCCTTCGAATCAACTGTTGGGAAGCTCAATAACCTATCGCATTGCAGTAGGGCCACAGCAAGGTCGCAAGGTATTTACGTTACAAACTTTGCCTGACTGCGGTTCAGAAAACCCGTTTGCAAGCACCGTGGGTGAGGTCGGTGGTTTCTCGCTGCATGCAGGTGTAGCCACCAATTCAAATGAGCGTGCAAAGCTGGAACGCTTGTGCCGCTATATCACCAGAACGGCGGTGTCCACAAAACGCTTATCAATGACCCGAAACGGCAGAGTGCGCTACGAGTTAAAAACACCCTGGCGCAACGGTACAACGCACGTCATATTTGAACCATTGGATTTTATCTCAAGGTTGGTTTCCCTGGTGCCTAAACCAAGGGTCAACCTGACTCGTTTCCATGGCGTGTTCGCCCCAAACAGTAAACACCGCGCTGAGGTAACACCCGCAAAGCGGGGCAAAGTCAAGAAGCCCAGGTCACTTGATGAGGACCAAACACCTGCTGAGTTCAGGGTGGTTATGACTTGGGCAAAGCGGTTAAAACGTGTATTTGGTATTGATATCGAAACCTGCAATGCCTGCGGTGGCGATGTCAAGATTATCGCTTGTATCGAAGACCCAGCAGTTATTCAGAAGATACTCGCCCATCTTGATGACAGAGCAAGTTCGACAGACCTGAGCTTGTTACCTGAATGTCGGGCTCCACCAGTAACGGGGTTGTTTGACTGAAAGAACACGCCCGGAAAACTAGCTGCTTACTGATCCCAAGAAGGGACCGGTAAGTTTCCTATCGCCCCAAGTGTGAGAATTGGTGTAAAACGCATATGAATCCGGTGCTGGCTACTTAAATGTAAGCGCAAAGTAAACCCCACCCTGTTTTCCTGAACGATTTTCAGTCACGCTATGCTTCTGATGAACCAGGAGCAATAAGCAATGCAAAAAATGATACCCACGCTGACCCAGCGCCAGCGTTATTGGCTAGAACACATTCAGGCCTGTGAGGCCTCCGGTAAAAGCATGGTTGAGTATGCTACGGCACAGGGATTTTCGGTACAAGCGCTATATACCAGCAAGAATATACTGATTAAAAAGGGTGAGTATAAGTAGCATAAAAGCCCTTTTCCATGAAACTGACATGTATCGAAGTAGTTTTTTGAGTGAGCTTTCGCCTGAACCGCCTACTTTTTGTCACGTTTTTAGTCAGATCACCGTGAAATCTCACCACTGTAGGTTATTCATGCTGGATTTTTGCCGTTCTGCTGCCGATTCCTGTTCTCAGGACTAGAGATGCCGTGCCACTCTCTGCAGGGAACAGCCAATTTAGCGAAATATCGGTTTCACACCTTCAAACAAACAACCCCGTTGCTGGCGGGGCCCTGGGTTCCGGCAACAAGCCTGTTGCGGTTGGAATCACTTTTTCATCCAGGTGAGCGAGTATCTTCCTGATCACTTTCGGGTCTTCAATACAAGCAATGATTCTGACATCACCACCGCATTCACTGCAGGTTTCAATATCGATATCAAACACCCGCTTTAACCGTTGCGCCCAAGTTATTGCCATGGATGGCATGTATGCCGGTTTTGCAGGAGCAAAAACCGGTCATGGCTGCCTGGCGCTCGACTGGAGTTTGGTCCCCATCAAGTGACCGAGGCTTCTTGCCTTTGCCCCGGCTTGCCGGGGTTACCTGCGTTCGGTGTTTACTATTGGGGGCAAATACGCCATGGAAACGGGTCAGGTTGACTCTGGGTTTTGGCACTAGGGAAACCAGTCTGGAGATAAAATCCAATGGCTCAAATATGACATGGGTGGTGCCATTGCGCCACGGTGTTTTCAACTCATAGCGGACCCTGCCGTTTCGGGTCATAGATAGGCGCTTTGTGGATACCGCCGGCCTCGTGATGTAACGGCACAAGCGTTCCAGCTTGGTACGCTCATTGATTTTGGTGGCAACGCCTGCATGAAGCGAAAACCCGGCGACCTCACCCACTGAGCTTGAAAACGGGTTGTCTGATTGACAGTCAGGCAGGGTTTGCAGAGTGAATACCTTGCGCCCTTGCTGTGGCCCTACTGCAATGCGGTAAGTAATTGAGCTTCCCAACAATTGATTCGTAGAGTCTTCATCTGAGGCGTCCACGGCTTCCTGGGTAAGATAGATGTTACCCGTATCGCGTTCCAACAGACCCTGCCGTTCCAGGTAACGAGCAACGCGGTGAGCGATAATACGCGTTAGTCGTGTGAGCTCACTTTTGTTTGGTGCCTTCACCTGTCGAAACCACATCGGTTGCTCATTAGAACCACCGATGTACACCCCATCCAGGTATAGCATATGAAAATGTATGTTGAGATTAAGCGCCCCACCAAATCTCTGGATCAGGGTTACTGCACCAGTCTGTGCCACGGGTTTTGCAAAGCCAGCTTTGTGTGCCAGGTGCGTGGAGATGGCTCGGTAGACGATACCCAGCGCCCCGGTCATGGCTTTGGGGTTACTGGCAAACAGAAAGCGTAGTGAAAACGGTACGCTAAGCACCCATTGACGCATGGGTTGATGAGGCAGGATTTCGTCTACCAGCAGGGCAGCGCTGTCCGCCATCCGTCGTGCTCCACAACTGGGGCAGAAACCGCGCCGCTTGCAACTGAAGGCGACCAATTTTTCATCATGGCAGGATTCGCAGCGAACTCTGAGAAAGCCATGTTCAAGTCTCCCGCACTTCAGGTACGCCTCAAATTCTTTTGTGACGTAGGCCGGTAAGTATCTACCCTGACTGGTAAGCTCAGCCTGAAACTCAGGCCAGTACTCCTGGACAATCTGGTAGAGCAAGGTCGTTTCGGGCCTGTGGCGAACGTATACCGCAGCGGGCTTTGGCCGTATCTTGCAGACTAGATGCGAGTGCAATCCCATGCTTCAACCAAATACATAAAGTATTCGCTTGTGGGCTTGTGTAGCACAATGGGCATATTCTCAAATTGTTGTGAGCAAAATGCGCTAATCAACGTCATATTTTTGCTGAGAATTAGCAGATTCACGAGAATTCTCTACTTAAAAACGCAACTAGTTTAAGGGAAGATTGCCCTCCTCTCTGGCCAGGTAATTCTCACCCATCCCCCATCAAATTATTAGCCTTTTAAGGGTCACCTTTTAAGGGTCACACCTTTTAAGCACCTTTTAAGGGTCAGGTCTTGTATCACCTTTTAAGGGTCAGGTCTTGTATTGTGCATGCGAATACGGGGTCACGAATACGGGGTCAGGTCTTGTATTGTATTGTGCATGGTTGCCACGTAAGTTGCCTACTGCATACCCTACCCTGTGAGAGCCTGGCTAAGACTCGGGAAGAAAGTGGTTCAAAGGTCAGGTACCCTGTAGTGCATGCTTTGGGCTTAATGATTGGTAGTTGCCTGGGTAATCTCGAAAACCCGTGTTGCAAAAAGCAAGACCTGACCCCATGAGCTACTATGACCCCATGAGCTACTAAAACCCGTGTTGCAAAAAGCAAGACCTGACCCCATGAGCTAGACCCCATGAGCTACTGTGACCCCATGAGCTACTGAGGTTCTGCTCAATCAGAGAGCTCGAAAATGCTCTAATCTGGAAAAGCGCGCGGCATCAGATCATAGGGATGTTTCCAACCATCTGTTGCCGCGATGCGATCTATCCAGGCGTTGATATTTGGATAGCTGCCTAAATTCTGCTCCAATTCATCGCCGTAATAGAGATAACCGCACATAGAAATGTCGGCGATTGAGAGTGTTGGTGTGGCAATAAAATCTCTGTCGGCCATATGTTTTTCGACAATCTCAAGAGCGTTCTTTACTTTATCGCCCAGAAAGTTGGTTATTTCGGTGTCACCGGTTTTCATAAAACGCAGAGCAAACCTACGCGTCGCCATATAGCTGGTGAATTTATGATTATCGAATAATATCCAGCGCAATATTTCATATTCTTCCTGCTTATTGGCAGGCCCGAACTGCCCAGTCTTTTCTGACAGATAATTTAGAATGACACCTGATTGCGATAATTGCAGATCCTTATGCACCAGCACCGGGACTTCGCCAAATTGATTGATGTCTTGGCGATATTTCGATGTTCGCATCTCACCATTAGGAAAATCGACTAAAATCGATGACCAGTCCAGACCGCACAATTCGAGCATCAGGGCTGCCTTATAGGCATTACCGGATTCAGCTAAACAATGTAATTGATATTCGCTCATGTTCTTTAGTCCTGCAAATGGTGAATCATACGTTAGACAGAGACTTACTATGTTCGCCTTTTACAGACTCGCCGTTTTCGAACCTGACCAGCCAACTGATCTGGCATCGCGCTTGAGTGGTTGCTACGATCCATTTCATCTTAGATTTTGAGACGTGTAACGCTGCGCGATTGAGGCGCGACCGCAAGCTTAGATGGGAGGTTCTTCACCGCTGTCAGCACGACAAGAATCTACTGCCGTCTGCGTATAAGTAATATA
The DNA here is from genome assembly GCA_021648125.1 of Lysobacterales bacterium. GTDB lineage: Bacteria > Pseudomonadota > Gammaproteobacteria > Xanthomonadales > SZUA-36 > SZUA-51. The sequence goes on along the minus strand of JAKITK010000023.1, from coordinate 19,685 downwards.
AACACCATATTGCCAGAAAAACCTGAAAACTTAAAGCACTGAACGGCCATTCGTATCAGGTTTTTAGCCAGACTATCACGTAATTTGAGCCTATTTAAGTAGCCAGCACCGGGTTCATATGCGTTTTACACCAATTCTCACACTCGGGGCGATAGGAAACTTACCGGTCCCTTCTCGGGATCAGTAAGCAGCTAGTTTTCCGGTCGTGTTCTTTCAGTCAAACAACCCCGTTACTGGTGGAGCCCGACATTCAGGTAACAAGCTCAGGTCTGTCGGACTTGCTCTGTCATCAAGGTGGGCGAGTATCTTCTGAATAACTGCTGGGTCTTCGATACAAGCGATGACGTGCATGGAAGCACTAATGCCGCGTGCGCATGGATGCGCAGGAGCGGTGACCTTGACATCACCACCGCACTCAACGCAGGTTTTGCCAAAAGTAGGCGCTCTTAGGCGATATCAATACCAAATACACGCTTTAACCGCTTTGCCCAAGTTATTGCCATGGATGGCATGTATGCCGGTTTTGCAGGAGCAAAAACCGGTCATGACTACCTTGAACTCAGCAGGTGTTTGGTCCTCATCAAGTGATCGGGGCTTCTTGACTTTGCCCCGCTTTGCGGGCGTTACCTCAGCACGGTATTTACTGTTGGGTGCACCAAAAGTAGGCGCTTTAGGCGAACACTCCATGGAAACGGGTTAGGTTCACTCTGGGTTTAGGAATCAAAGCAACCAGTCTAGAAATGGCCGTTCCTGCGCATCCCTGCGCATCCCTGCGCCCACGGCATACCGTACATCCTGTACATAATATCTAGCGGCTCAAATATGACATGGGTCGTGCCATTTCGCCAGTCAGATCAATTGAAAAAGGCAGTTTAAAAAGTTGTCCTAGAAACAGTATTGAAGCCGCCACAATCCTTAGTATCCCATTAATGGCTGAAAACAAGCGTGAATTGGATCAAATGTCAAAAAGTCTGTCAGCACTTACCACAATGCAGTGTACGAAAAACTGATACTATTTATCCGAAGTCCAGTCAATATCTTTATATAAAACACCCCTTTCCAATTCTATAGCTAAACGCATTAAAACTTTCAAATTTTGTTCATTCCCGAGGTGGGTGCCTTTTCTCTTTTGAATTAAAGATATATTCTTTTCTAGGTTTTGAAGATCTTTATTTAAATAAGCTATTGTCCCTTCAATATACTCATTCCAAAGGAGTTTTGAAGGATTATTTATATGCTTTGCATCATTAAAATACCTAATAGACTCATCTTCGTGACCACTTGAGGCAAGAGCTTGGCCCGCATGAAAAGACAAGTTCTTCTTTTGTGAAGCGCTGAGGCCTTCCTTTTTTGATAAATAGAATATTGTTACTAGAGCTCCCTCATATTGGCAATCAATACTAAATGACCTTAGACCTTGCCCTGGTGTTTGGTCATATTCTTGGTAAGTCAAGTCCAGCGCAGATGATATAGCTTGCTTGAATTGCAAGGAGCATGGACTATTTTTTGAATGTGCTGATTGAATTAAAACCAGATTTAAGAGCACTATAATTAATATTTTTTTCATTTTTATACTGCCTTGTATTAATGGAATATTTATAAGAGCATTACTTTGTAGTGGTCAAGTTGTGTATAAGTAGTATAAACACCATATTGCCAGAAAAATCTGAAAACTTAAAGCACGGCCATTCGTATCAGGTTTTTAGCCAGACTATCACGTAATTTGAGCCTATTTAAGTAGCCAGCACCGGGTTCATATGCGTTTTACACCAATTCTCACACTTGGGGCAATAGAAAACTTACCGGTCCCTTCTTGGGATCAGTAAGCAGCTAGTTTTTCCGGACGTGTTCTTTCAGTCAAACAAGCCCGTTGCTGGTGGAGCCCGACATTCAGGTAACAAGCTCAAGTCTGTCGAACCTGCTCTGTTATCAAGGTGGGCGAGTATCTTCTGAATAACGGCTGGGTCTTCGATACAAGCGATCACCTTGATACTTTTCATGACGCCTGTTCTTACTTTTCATGACGTCTGTTCTTGCTTTTTTTACTTTTTTTACTTTTTTTACTTTTCTTACTTTTACTTACTTTTATTTCTCAACGACTCAATGGTGTTTTTTTTCTCTTTTCATAGTCTGCCTATCCTTCCCAATTATGGGGTTAATGATAAGCAGTTACACAGTTATTAGTACAGTCCCAAATTATTCGAACCTTTCTGAATGATGGTTATTCTGATCTTGTCAGCCTCTTGCCCATGGCTTTTCACTACTTGTGTACAGCCATCGTCTGAGTAGTGCACTTTGTGTGGAATTGCACTTGAGCTGTCTTTTGAGTTGTAGGTTGATACATCTATTTTCTTACCTGTTTTGTTGATAACAGTAACTTTGACCCCGTGAGTGCCAGCTGCTATAAGCGGAATGCTTAATACACCCAGTGCAAGTACCGCCATCGCTGTTAATGTGCTTAAAAGCAAGGTTTGTGGGCTGAGTTTAGTGTGCGCCTTGTTGGTCATAGTTTTTCTCCACATAAGGAGATGTTCGTGATTCATGAATTATCGTATATTACTTAGGTTCTGTTGGACTGAAGTTTTTAGTTTGGGTCTTGCCATTATTCCAATTGATATCTTATATAGCGTAAAGCCTGAAAAAGCACGCCAAAACAAAGTGCCTTATTGGCCTGCCGATGAAACCGGTATTACCCTAGAATATTTTAATATCTTGATTTGCATTTAAAACTGTACCTGTACAGGTTTGATAATCTCATGGTTAATCAAAATGATTGACCCTCTCACTGGGTTGGTTTTAGATACAAATGGTAGATCAATTTTCGGTGCGATTTTATATATTCAGTACTTTAACGAATGATTGAGTAAACCTGGTTTAGATAAAGAGACACCAAAACAGGACTGTAAACTATTGTTTACAAGTGCCTGCATTCAGGAACTCAACCTCACCCTTATTGGTGGTGCCGGTTCTGCCTGCTTTTGGTGAGATAGTTGAGCAGACGGGTGAGCCGCTGAAGTCACCATGTTTTTCAAAGCTGAGCTTTGCTTTACAGCTACCATTTTCACGTTTGGCTTCAATGGTAATGCGACCCCAACCGATTTCATTGCCATTGGCTTGACGAATTTCGTAATACCGCTCCTTAGTATTTTTACACTCCCCAAAGCTGAATTTGAAGGTTGCAGTCTTGAGGCTGGCAAGTTTTTTTGTCTTTCTGTTGGAAACACCATTGCTATGCCCCACGGTGATTTTCAGATCGTGTGTTGAGATATTGGTGAAGCTCAATTTGGCTGACGCGGCATCGGCAGCCATGGCTGAATGGGCAGCTAAGAGACTGATACTTGCCAGTATCCAGAAATGGCGCTTGGTTTTACTGATGCTCATACTTGATTTACCTCAAAATTATTGGATTTGAATGATTTCTTGCGTCTACATATAAAGGCGATTTTCAGGGTGTTTTCATGCCAAAATTATTAGCTTTTTTAATTTTGATCACAACTCAATCAAATTAATCAAGAATTACCCCACAGAGTTGCCACCTGAAGGCGTGGTGTCTATACTTCTTCGACTATCAACAGCATTAGGAAAAGCACTTGGAATCGAAAACCCTCAGCGAAATACTGAACAATACCCCCGACTCTTCAGTCGCGGTGGAAATCGCGCTGCCATTGGTCTATAACCAGTTAAGAGCGATTGCAGCGGTGCATTTACGTCAGGAAAGACCGGGCCACACCTTGTTGGCCACCGATCTGGTTCATGAGGCCTATTTACGTTTGTTTGAAGGCAAAACACCACGGTGGAACGACAAAAAACATTTTTTTGCGACCGCTGCGATTGCCATGCGACGAATTCTGGTTGATCATGCACGTAAAAAATCGACCATTAAACGTACCGATCCCGAAGCCGGTCTGAAGCAGGTAGAGCGACTGCAACTGGGGCCACAAATTGTGCTGGAAGATATTTTGGATCTTGATATTGCTATGGATCGGCTGCAGCAATTGGACCACAAGCAATGGCAGGTCGTACAGTTGCGAATTTTTGCCGGTTTAGGCGAAGATGAAATTGCAGAGTTGATGGATATCTCAAAGCGAACGGTCGCGCGTGAGTGGTGGAGTGCAAAAATATGGTTGTTGGAGCAACTGACCGAAAAGTAATCGATACATCACGGCCTGCGGAGGAAAGCCAGAATTGAACGACACCGACACAGAATATCAGCGACTGAAAGAAGTACTAAACTTGGTGGCGGACTTACCGTCCTCTGAGCGCGAAGCCCGTGTGCGGGGTATCCTGGCAGACGACACAGAACTCTGCGAACGAGTACTAACGATGCTTCGTACAGCAGATTCTCATCAGGAATTTTTTGCGGCGAAGCTGCCAGATATCCTCTCAGAAGAACACAATTGTGAGCACACATCACCTTCATCAACACAGCAAAAGCCACATATGGTTGGCTCTGTCATTGGACCATTTACCTTGGGTAAGGTATTGGGCGAGGGTGGTATGGGTGTGGTCTACCTGGCACATCAGGAAACGCCAGTCGAGCGTGAGGTGGCGCTCAAGCTGATCAGTGTTCATGCTACTACTAGCCAGAGAATGCGCTTTCAACGTGAATGCCGCACCCTGGCCCGCTTTACACACCCTAATGTCACAGTCATGTATCAAAATGGAGTCAGCGAATCCGGTGAGCCATATGCCGCCATGGAACTTGTTGACGGACTGCCGATATCGAAATATTGTCTTGAAAAGCAGGCATCCATCGAGCTCAGGATCAATCTGTTTTTGGGTGCATGCATGGGGGTTGCACACGCCCATGAAAAAGGAATTTTGCACCGGGATATCAAACCCTCAAATATCCTCGTAACAGACGTTGATGGAACACCCACTGCAAAGGTTATTGATTTTGGTATCGCCACCGCGCTCGATCATGACAATGACGAAGATTTGACACTCACTCGCCAACAGTTGTTAGGCACGCCCGCATATATGAGCCCGGAATCTGTGAACATCACAGACCGTGAGTCACTGGATGCACGCAGTGATGTGTTCTCCCTGGGTGTAGTACTGTTTGAGTTGGTTACAGGTCGCCGGCCACACGATGCGAGCAATTTAGCCTTGGTCGAATGGGTTAATTTCCTCGCAACTGCACCATCTCCAAGTGCTAGTAAAACCTATGCTGCACTCAGCGATAAGGAGCGTGAACAATTTGCCCGGGAAGCCGGCACTACGCCGCGTATGTTGGATCGGGTTCTGCACTCGGATCTGGCTGCGGTATTGCACAAGGCACTGGCGCTTGAACCATCTGATAGATACGCATCTTCCAGGGAATTGGCTGATGATTTGAAACGTCATTTAAGGGGCGAGGCAGTGCTCGCTCATCCACCCAGCAAGCTATACAGCGCCGGTAAGTTTGTACGCAGGTACTGGCTCGGAATATCAGCGATTTTTATGCTGGTTGTGTTTCTCTCAGGTGGCATTGTTGTACGCTCCCAGGAGGTCAAACGTACCCGTTTGGCGCTGGAAGAGTCATCTGCAATTTCCGGATTCCTGGTGGATTTGATTCAACATGCAAGCCCCTTACGTACCGAGGATGATGATGTCAGCTTGCAAGCAATCATTGACCGTGGCTCGGTTGAACTTGAAGACCGTTTTTCAGATCAACCGTTGGTGCGTGCCCGCCTGCTACACACCTTGGGGTCAGTTTACAGCGAAAGGGGGCAAATTCAGAAAGGCGTGGAAATGATGCAGCAGGCGGTAGACTTGATGGAAGCAGCGCCGCAAAAAGATGAGTTAGCACTGATCGCGCTTTTGTCCGACCTGGGCTCGTCTCTACGACGCATGCTGAAGACTGAAAATGCAGAAACCGTATTATTACGCGCCATGGAGTTAGCCACACCATTGATCGAAGAAGAGCCGCTGCTGGTGGCTAATGTGGCCAACAGCCTGGGCAATCTTTACCTGATCAACTCGGAATTTGAACTGGCCGAGAAGTATCACCGACAAACGCTGCAACTGCGGCTTGACAATTTACCGCCAGATGATGTGCAGATTGCGTCTGCCTACAATAATATCGCCACTGATTTGACCAATAGCTGGCGCACTCAGAATGCGCTTCCCTATGCCGAAAAAGCGCTGGCGGGTTATCAAGCCGGATTGCCGCAAGGCCACCCCTGGATTGGCCTTGCGCGTAATAACATTGCCATCATCCTGGCAAGAGAGGGTCGCTGGGAGGAATCCGTTGAAGTCTTGAACAAGTCTTTGCAGGAGGCAGTCCATCGACTGGGGCCAACTCACCTTGATGTTGCCAATCACTGGCGAAACCTCTCATACAGTTTGCTGAACATTGGCAAGCGGGAAGAAGCTTATGTCGCCATGCAAAACTATGTTGATATTCTGATGAATGCATTGGGTAAGGAATCACAAAGAACCCTGACCGCACAAAGAAGACAGATTTATATGCGAAGTTTTGGGAGAAATAACGAACAGATATTGACCGACTACCAAAGAAACCTGGCAATGCAGATCAAAGTTGAAGGCGAATATAATATACGCACAGTGGCCACCGGAATTACGGTTGCCGGAGTATTAGTCGATTTGAATCGATTTGCTGAGGCGGACACCCAACTCAGCGCTCTTATTCCCCTTCTGCTTGAAGTTACTGACCCAGGCCATTACCAGGTGCTGAATGCAAAATTATTACAAGCCCGATCGGTTGGCAAGCAGGGAGATCCCGAATCAGCCGTTAAGTTATTGGACAAACTTCTGGAAGAGGCCAAAGTTAGTTTATTCAAGCGCAACTCATTATTCGGTCGTATATACGAAGAGTATTCAATTCAGGAGGCCCGCCTCGGGTGCTGGTCTGCATCGGTTAATTGGGCACAAAAAGCACTTTCACTCTGGTCAGACCGTCATGAGCACTTACACACAGCCAGGGCCCGCGGACTGCTGGGCGAGGCTTATCTGGGTGCTGGTCAGCAAAACCAGGCACATAAGCAGTTTGCCGAGGCAGTTGCTCTGTATGCGCTGTTACTTCCCGAAGATTATATTCTGAGAAAAGCGGCAAAATCACGTTTGGCTGAATTAGAAAGGCCCCGCAATTAGCGAGGCCTTTGAGCTTGATTGTGAATGCTGTACTAACGAAAAATTCAGCAAATCACTCCTTGCCAATCGTGAATTCACCGCGATTGGTCTTGGGTTTTTTGTATGTCAGTGTGAATCCGGTTTGTGGTTCGGTGGTTGGGTTTTTCTCAGGGCGCATCGCGCACTCTGTAGAACCCCCACCCCTGGCGGCAACATAGGTTTCACCGACAACTGTAAAACCTCCTGAAGCTAGAATCGTCCCGTCGGTTTTTTTAACGGTATACAGACGACTCTTATCCTTACACGCACCACCCGCTCCAAATTTGAAGCTATTACCCTTTCCGGCTTTGATGGTATTACCTTTCTGAGGCCTGCCATCACTGTGAAGAATGTCCACAACGATTTCGTGGGGTAATTCGTTTACAAACTTCATATGCCCATTCTGGTCTGCGAGGACCATCCCTGAGGCTAATACACATATAAGAAATACACTGGTTCCGACTGTTTTATTCATTGTCACATTTCCTTTGTTGAGTTTCAATTACTTAAGCGATAACAAGCGCACAATCACGCCAATTTGTTTTTTGATCATTCCGGGCTTGCAGTCTGCAGTTAATAAGTTGGCATCATTTTCCAAACTTACACGCTTTAAACCTCAGAGAGTCAATAATCCATTAACGGCAAGAGGACGGCGAAATCCAAGAGTTTTGATAATGCTGCCCTGCATCATAACCTTCGGCGCACCCAACGCCGCGAGGCGTCGGGTCCACACTGCCAAAATAGATAGGTTCAATCTCAATATGTTCATTTGTAACTTTTTGTTTTAAGTGTTTTTGCCAATTATCCGTGGCGTTTACGATTTAATCGGCTTTGATGATTATTTTCCCACCACGCTGGCGTCCGTTGTTATTAGCGTATATGTAATCACAAGTGGTTTTAAGGTTGTCCGTACTGTTGGCATCTTCACATTTAGTAAATACAAAGGTTTCACGCGTGCACTCGAACACATTATTTTTCCTCTTATTTTTGCCGGTGGTGAGAGTGTAGTTCCCGGTGGTAACAATTTTGTTGAATTGGAGTTCCTGAACGGTGAAACTATAGTCTCTAGTTTTGTTACAGCCGTGCCACACCTCAAGCTTTTTGTTGTTTCCACTGTTAAGCGTATACGCCTTAACTGATTTGCCGTCGCTATCGTAAATAGCAACTTTTACCTGGACAGCAGATTCGTTGTTGACTTTGGTCTTGAACATAGTTTTGGTAGCGGCGTAAGAGAGACCGGAAATTAGACTGGTGCACAGAATAAAACTGATAATTATATGTTTGGAAGTTTTCATGTAGTTATCCTTAAGTGAGTGAGTAGTCTTTGTTAAAGACTTCAGTTCTATAAGCGCCACCGCTTGCAGAAACATGCCAAAGAAAATCACCAAATGTTACCAAAGCGAGAAAGGCCGGCGGTTCGAATGGTGGGGGATTACCGGAAAGCAAACTATTTTTTCTTGCTTTGGCATGCAGTGAGGACGCGCTTAATTGTACTGAGAAACGATAATTCACCGGTTTAGTCCGGCCGCTTGTCGATGCACTCAATCGTATTGCTTGGTCCCCATAGCATGACAACTGATTTTAAAATTCCCACAGCAAATGCTGGGATTGGCAAGCCAAGATCAGAAAAAGTTTGGCATGATTTCTCGCACTTGAACGCTTTAACCTATATAGAGAGAATGTAAACCACGAATGGTAGTAGGGATTTGAGATGAGGAAGTTAATGAAACCAATCAGCACTATTGGCTTGGCTTTAGGCGCCGTGTTGTTAACCGGTACCATTCACGCAAACACAACACACTTTTTGAGAGTCGACAATCAAAGTTCGTTACCAACGACTGTGGTTGTATCCAAGGTCAGTGATGGTAGCGATCGTCAGCAAAAAGTCTTTAATGCCAACACTAACGGCGGGTTTCGCTTTGAAAGCACCTGTAATACGGATAAAGCCAAGAAACGTGATTACCTTGTCTATAAGGGCAAGTACCCCTCTCCCGGTGGCAACGCTATTGTCGGTTCTGGTACGCTCTTGATGAGTGCCATATCCACTGGTGGGATTTGTTCAAAGGTCTTTGATTTCAAAGCGACTAACAATAACTCCGGCACTGGTATCACCATAAAAGCCAGGGCTGGTGACATTGGTGTCGGCACCTTACACATCAGTGATAGTTAATGCTCAGCCTCGATTAATGCTAAAACTGATCTCATTGGCTGGCTTGCTTTTTTGTGTGAATGTTCCATGTTTTGCGTACGAACAAGTGATTACTGAAATTGACCAAGTCAGCTATAGCAACGACGGTGCGTATCAGGCCGCTGTTGTAATTACCTGGGAAAACCGAAAGTCTGGGGAGATTTATTCTGCGCGCTACCCCGTGGTTGCTATAACAAACTCACATGACAAGGATGGCTGGCTTGTTTCCGGAAAGAAACAAACGGTAAAACTAGACCAGCTCTCGGGCCCAGGCCGATCTGATTTGCACGAAGGTGACGAGGTCTGGGCCGTTATCACCATTGCTCAGGGTGATGCCGAGGATTGTCAGAAAGAGCGTTACAAGTTTATTTATAAGTCAGGTGCGAATGCCCGTGCCAAATATATCACCAGAGGCACAAGCTTGAATGACAACCGCTGTCGTTTGATCAACAAACCAAAGTGAATACTTGAATTTCAAAGCTGCAAACCGGGAGTCAACCATGGCCAGATCAAAGCGTAGTGAATCACTAATGACCACACTGTTACTTTTTGCCCCTCTTACGGCAATGGCAGGCATAAAAAGCCAGCCGTCAAGATTCCTACCAAAGGCCTAGGTTGCCAATAAATGAACCTGAGAACCGATGTCAATAACCGCTGATCTGATCTATTTGTAATTTACTTAAAGGAGATACCAATGAACAATTTTAAAGCCAGGTTTACCAGCAGGTATAAACCCCTGACCCGATATTTTATTTTGTTGAGTACATTCATTTGCATGCTTGTACCCGGCAGCGGGTTCGCGGCAGGTGCTGCTTCAGCAAAGATGAGGGTCAAAAACGAATCCGGCACGAAACTTATTGTCAATATGAGGCAGGCCGGCAAGCAGACCGTGGTTAAGAAAATTTCGAGTGGCGAACGGATCACATTTGATTTCAGTTTTGGTTCCTGTAACAGAACTAAGAGCCGCGAAATAGAAGTTACCAAACCCTTACCAGGCGGTGGTTATTCAATCCTGGTTTCTGCTGAAATTACAATCGTGGCAAGTCGTGAAGGCAACAGTTGCAAGGCTTCAATGAGCTTCGATAGCTGTGTAGATTCTAAATCTGATGCATTTAAAGTAGCTTGCGATAATGAGACAGGCCGGATTGGAAAAATAACTGTTACTGACAAATAGGACCAGATAATGGTCAGCAGTATAGTCACCAGGATGGTATTCACCACCAGATTATTGTATTCACCTGTGCTGGCTTCTGCCGCCGAGATTGGTATGAAATGTATTTATGCCAGCTCAAATCGGTCAAAATTAACCGCTCCGGTGTAATAACCCCCAGCAAAGCGGTTTTGGTTTGTGAACAGTAGCCCAAAATTGTTTGGCATTTAATTCACTGTGCCCACGCTTAACAAGGCATAGAGTAATCAGGTGATATGACATGTGCAAAAAAAATGAATTCAGACAACTGATGTTTGCGCTGATATGCCTGTCACTGGCTTCAGCAGCCAGTGCTGCGAATCACTTCGAGGCCAGCTTTAACAACAACTCATCCTCTGAGATCCGTGCGGTGGTTATGAAAGCTGATGGCAGCGGGATTAAAAACTATCGTCTCAAGCCGGGTAGTTCGCGGGCGATTGATTTTAATGTAAAAAATTGCAACCAGGAAAAAGTGCGGAGTTTTATAGTGTACTCAAATGCAGGAACGAAACTTGCGCAGGGTCAGTGGACAATGTTGACTGGTAGGAAAAGGGACGGACATTGTCAGCACAACTCCCTGACTTTTGATCGGTGTAACGACCTTGATGCCAGCGATGCGCTGGTGGTGACCTGTAATACTGAGCCTGAGCACGATGAAGAGTTGGGTCACATCAGTATTGAAGATGCTTGAGTGAGTACTAAAATACCTATGTATCCTGCCACTAGCCGATGTTTCAAAATCATTGCCGTCTTTACGATGGTCTTGCTTATTAGTGCCTGTGCAGGCCATGAAGAAAGACACAATGATGACGACCTAGATCAGTTGTTTGAAAGCTACCGTGCCCAGAACGCCATGATTGTGCAACGCCGTTCCGCAGCCCAGAACAGGGGTATTGAGCGCCTAGAGTTTACTGAGACGGATAATGGCAGCGTTCTGGTTTCAGTTGATCTGATAGAAGCTCGTTTGGATGTGGTGGTCATGTTGATTCTGGATGGCACAGGCACAGATTATATTAATGAAAACACGACCCTTCCAGGTACTGTCAGCGCACGTTTTGAGGCTAAACCGCTGATTGAGGCTTTGGCAATACTCTTAAGGCCGCGGGGCATGACCGCAAGCATGAGTGATTCTATGGTCATTCTTGGCAGAGGGTCACAAACCACTGCTATGGATACTGTTCTGGCATCATTTCCGGATAACGCTGAAAAAATTCACATCGATTGGCCATTGGAAAATATATCTACGCAAAGAGCGCTTGAGGTGCTTGATAGTATCTTCCCGATTGATGAAGACAGTGGTCTGAGGGAAATCGATTTTGCCTCGCATATCGAGGCTAACTCAATTATCTTGTCAGGCACGCGTGGCAACGTTGAGAGTGCTATCCGGTTGCTCGATAATATTGACGAAGATACAGGTCATGTGTTGCTCGAAGCCCTGGTGGTTGAATTTAATGTGCAGTCATTTCTTGATATGGGTGCACAAATTTCCAACGGTGCCTCCGGCGAATTCAGTAATATATTCGTAGATTTTGCCAACCTGGTTGGCGACACCGTCTCCTTTACCAGAATTGCTGATGTAACCAATATATCGTCATTTACAGCGGTGCTGAACATGCTCATTCGGGATGACAATGCGAGAATCGTTTCACGCCCCTATTTATCTACCATAAGCGGTTCACCCGCACAGCTCGAAATTACGGAAGACCGATTTGTTGTAGTTCAAACGCCGGGAGGTCTTGACATTACGCTTGAACAGATTTCCAGCGGAATCGTGCTCGATATTCTGCCAGTGGTCACAAAAAATAAGAACATCTTGCTGGATATATCAATTGATCAATCCCAGTTCATTCCTACCCTAGGAAATGTTGAACTGCGACGGTCTCGTAACACCGTGAAAACATCCGCCCGTGTTTCCGATGGGCAAACTGTCATTATCGGAGGTTTATCATTGAAAACCCGTGCCCAGAGTGTTGCCGGCTTGCCCGGTTTACGTGATTTGCCGGGGCTTAAATATTTCTTCGGTCACGAGGATCATTTCGATCAGGAAAACCAGGTCATGATTTTCGTAACCCCGCACCGTTGGGAGCCGGGTATGGATGCCCCGTTAGTGGGTAAAAATAAATGGGGTATTTACGACCACAGCGAAGCGAAAAGCATGAGTAATGAATGAGTAATTAACAAAAAAATAGCGGCAGCCAGTTGTTAGAATTGTTGCCGAGCGTGTCAATGGCAAGTGTCCTGACCTTCAAGCAACCTAGCGGCGGAAGGTCACCCTTAACGCAATCGGTAGATAATGTAGTAGGTCGTATTGGAGTGGTAACGATAACAGAGTAAGCTCTTGAAAGTGCGAGGCGTCTGCAGACAATCACACTTCTCCCTGGCGCACGAACAATGCACGCTGCAGTACAGCCTCTCATTGATGCTGTATTCAGCAAGCCAACATACAAAGCGCATGATGGCGCTTATTTTAACTAAATTTAAACAGGTGAGTTATTATGAAAAAAAAGTATTTAGTTCAATCAATTGTGGGTTTCTGCTTAATTAGCGCCTTACCTTTTCAAGCACAGGCTGCGGTAACTCGGTTTATTGTAAAAAACAGTACTGAGTCAACAACATTTCAGGTTGTAGTAAAAAACAGTGCGGATTCTTCTTACAACAAAAATGGCAATATTAAACCGGGTGAGGAGTTTCAATTTAAAGAGGCCGCTATCTGTGAGAAAGAGGCGGCTTGTATCTACACAATAAAAACGACCAATGGAACGGTAATTGCTAATGGCGGCTTATCAAAAAAGAAAGATGGAGACTTGATCTGGTTTGACCACGATGGCGATGGCAGCAAAAAGGATGATGTGTCTGGTGATGCCTATAGGATTAACAATGATAAGAAAAACAGCACCAGGATAATGAAAATTCTTAAGGTAATGGATAGCTAAGTTTCTGCTATTCATTACCTGTGACATGGATTGTATCCAGCAAATACAAACCGATCATTGATACCGGCACATAGCAACGGTGTATGCCCTGCCCATGATATTTAGCGTTCAAGATACCTCCTTAGCATCGAGGTAACCGACTTTCTATACCTACATTGGGTCTTCCCGTAAAGGAAAAAATCAAAATTTCGCAGACACCCTTAAAATCGTGTCTGCTTGAATTTTAGGCTAAACAAAATGCGTCGGATGATGTGAGGACCCGGACCATTATTCGCAGATTAAGTTGTACTCACCATCAGTTCTGCTCAGAACACAGTCTTCACTGTCCTTAACCCAACCTGCATCCAGGATGTGCAGACCGTACATACCCTGTAAAGAAACACGCACATAACATTTATTCTTTCCCTGCCCGTGGCATTTCAGGGTGCGCTTACCCGGGCCGTCCAGGTAGTAGATCTTGTGTGGAACTACTTGAGAGCTATCTTTGCCATTGTGAACCAGGACACCTCGGTTTTGGCCTTAATCTGGCTTTCAAACCCAATCTTTACACTATGCGAACCCGTCTGCAAGCGCAGCTGCTGACAATATAAAGCTGGCAGTGATGTCTGTATTTTTGTTCTCATAATTAACACTTCCAAAAAATTAAGTAGAGAGCATGTAATTACATACCCTCAATTCTAACAGCGTAGTGTGCTGAGGTAGCGCGCACAAACTGAAGTGTGCATAAACTGTAACGCCACTCCGGGGTTTGCTCTGTTAACCGCAGTACCGTAAAAAAAGTCTTTCACTAAAATGCTCACTGGGTACTCACTAGCTCACATGCCAGGCTGAACGAGCTAGTGAGTATTAATATGCCGATTAATGTGAGGGGCCGGAGCATTAATTGCAGCTTAAGTTATACTTACTGCCAGTTTTGCTCATTACACATTTTTCTTTGTTATAAACCCATTCTGAATCCAGGAGGGTCGCACCCGTAATAGAAACGACCACACGACATCTGTTCTTTAGCTGCCCGTGGCATTTCAATGTACGTTTACCCGGGCCGTCCAGGTAGTAGACCTTGTGTGGAATCGGCCCCTTATCTTTACCATTGTGAACTGTAATCTCGATTTTGGCCTGAAGCTGGCTTTCAAACTCGATCTTTATACTGTGCGAACCGTCTGCAAGCGCAACTGCTGATAATAAAAAGCCCGCTGCCAGTAGCAGTGATGTCTGTATTTTTGTTTTCATAATAACGTCTCCAAAAAATTAAGTAGAGGGCATGTAATTACATACCCTCAATTCTAACAGCGTAGTGTGCTGTGGTAGCGCGCCAAACTAAAGTGTGCATAAACTGTAACGCCACTCCGGGGTTTGCTCTGTTAACAGCAGTACCGTAAAAAAAGTCTTTCACTAAAATGTTCACTGGGTACTCACTAGCTCATATGCCAGGCTGAACGAGCTAGTGAGTATTAATTGCAGCTTAAGTTGTACTTACTGCCAGTTTTGCTCATTACACATTTTTCTTTGTTATAAGCCCACTCTTGATCTAGAGTGGTCGCCCCCGTAATAGCAACGCGCACACGACATCTGTTATTTCCCTGCCCGTGGCACTTGAGGGTGCGGGAACCCGGCCCGTCCAGGTAGTAGACCTTGTGTGGAACCGGCCCCGTAGCTTGACCATTGTCAACCCTGACCTCGATTTTTGCCTGAAGCTGGCTCTCAAACTCAATCTTTACACCGTGCGAACCGTCAGCAAGCACAGCGGCTGACAATAAAAAGCCCGCTGCCAGTAGCAGTGATGTCTGTATTTTTGTTTTCAAAATAACGCCTCCAAAAAAATAATTAGTAAGCATGTAATTACATACTCTCAAGTCTAACAGCGTGGTGTGCAGAACAAACACGCCAAGCCTAAGTGTGTTTAAGCGTAAGCGCAAAGTAAACCTCACCCTTGTTCACCCACCCCGGATCTGATCCATGTTGATATTGCCTGGTAACAATGCCTCGATGGCTTCCACAGTTTCTGCTTTCGGTAACTCGGTAAACACATACCGCAGATAAGCATACGGCTCGAGGCCATTGGCCTTGGCTGTCTCGATTAGCGAGTACAGGTTAGCGCTGGATTTAACTCCTTTGACTGAGGTGCTGAACAACCAGTTCTTCCGTCCCAACACGAACGGCCGGATGGCATTTTCAGCACCGTTGTTGTCGATCTCCAGACGGCCATCTTTCAGATAAGCGGTCAGCTGCTGCCATTCATTGTGCAGATAGCTCAACGCCTTGCCGGTAGCACTCGATGGCGGTATCTGCGGCAGGGTGTCCTCCAGCCAGCTGCGTATTTCTTTTATGATCGGCACCGCCTGTTGCTGGCGCATACTATAGCGTTCTTCTGCCGTTAGTTTGCGCGCTAGGGTTTCAACCCGATACAACCGACGGATCAACGATAAGCCCCGATGCGCCTTGCCGCGTTTCTTATTGCGACCCTGGGCTTTTACAGCATCACTAAATCGCCGCCGGGCGCGCCATACAACCCACATGCATCAGTCCATTGGCGGCAACCACCGCATTATAGCCAGCATAACCATCGGTTTGCAGATACCCGCTAAAGCCTTCCAACAAGCGTTTGGGTACTTGCGCGCTGCGCCCCGGATCGTAGTCATACAGGATAACCGGCTTTGCCGGTGGACCGCCGCGTTGTAACCAGATATAGGATTTTGATTGCGCCCGTTTGTCCGGCTCTTTGAGTACCTGTGTCGGGGTTTCATCCATCTGGATGATGTCGTAATCCAACATTTGATCGCGTAGCAGGTTAATCAGTGGCTGGATCAACATCCCCGAGCGGATCATCCAGTTCGATAGTGTCGCACGGGGTATTTCTACACCAATACGCCGCAGAATGGTTTCTTGCCGGTAAAGCGGTAAGGCATCTTGGTATTTTGATACCGTGATATGCGCCAGCAAGCCCGGTGATGCCATAGACTTGGGGATTGGTTGCTTGGGTAACGCCGCTATGCGGATGCATTGGCCACATTTACACGCGTACTGCTTGCGGATATGCCGGATCACTTGGATCTTGGCCGGTATGATGTCGAGCTGTTCAGAAGTGACCTCGCCGATCTCATTGAGCACTGCACCATCGTGTGGACAGATGCGCGCTGCAGTGCTGAGTTCATAAACCACCTCTACTCGTGGCAAGGTCTTGGGCAACTTCTTACGCCCACCTTTTTTACGGGTGTGTGCTGGCACGCTGACTTCTTCACTTTCCGGCAGGATGACTTCGACATCCGTCTCGGCTTCATCGAACAGACGGTATTGGTTGGGGGCGATCTTCTCACTGCTGGCGGCATAACGCCTGGCCAGGGCCAGATTTAGTTGTTCCTGGAGGGTGAGTATCTGAACTTTAAGATGTTTGTTCTTTTGAACTACCGCTTGTTTATCGGCTTTGTAACGCTGATTCTGAGCGCTCAATTGATCGTTTCGAAGTAGCTGCTCAACCACCAGTGACTTGAGTGATTTTATGTCATTCGGTAGTTGATTTAAGGCCTTTTTCATAGGCTATATTATACCACGACACAGGCATAATATCCTTATAAAACACTATGATAGTGCAGTTTTTTATGCGCTTTCATCGCCATAATATCATAGCCATCCAACAACCAGTTCAGCTGCTGTCCTGTTAAGCTAATCACCCCATCCAGCGCCTTGCGCGGCCACTTGAACTTCGCCCGTTCCAGACTTTTTTGCCACAGGCAGTAACCGTTTCGTTCCCAGTAAAGTATCTTTACCTTGTCGCGCTTGCGGTTGCAGAACACAAACAAGTGTTCTGAGAAAGGATCCAGTTCCAGCTCAGCTTCAACCAATACCGCCAGCCCATTGATGCCTTTTCTAAAATCAACAATATCTCGGCACAGGTAAACTTCTGGAAGGTCATTCGCCGGGCGCATTACTCAAGCTCAGCGGCAGCGTTTAATATGGTTCGTAACGATCCAGCATTCACCTCACCAACAAAGGCCACCGATACACCGTTGGCTAACTCAATCCGCCACTGGCTACTGGCCTCCAATACCTGCACCCGCTGAAATCGGGGTGAATGTGTACCTGGCAAAACGCTTTTATCAACCAATATTTTTTTACTGGTATACAGGCTCTGCACAGAAAGCCCCTGTGTCGCCGCATACTCCACCATACTTTTACCAGAAGCCTCACAAGCTTGGATATGCTCTAGCCAATAACGCTGCCGATTGGTCAGTGTGGGAATTATTTTTTGCATTGCTTATTGCTCCTGGTTCATCAGAAGCATAGCGTGACTGAAAATCGTTCAGGAAAACAGGGTGGGGTTTACTTTGCGCTTACGTTTTACCAAACTGCATTTTAACTTTTACCAAATTCTCCTCGTCTATTTCAAAATCAAAAAAGCCAAAATTATGCTTTATGATAATTTTGGCTTTTCAAAAAATGGTTGGCTAAGTTACGACACTTGTTGCTTAATCAATTCCTCATGACTACGCCAATGGGGTTGAACTAACACTGCGTTGACATCTGCGATGGTGACGATTTTACGGGTTTCTCGACAGGCTTCAATTAAACTGCCATAACACAGGTTTCTACACAGCCTTAAATTACCTTGCGCGCTGCGTATGATGAGTTCCATTGCAGCTTCATTAAAGGTGTTAATGCCCATTCTGACAGCCTCTAACTCCTTAACAATATAGCGCTCCATGTCGTCATCATTTTGGCGTTTAATACTGGCCGAATAAGTGACCCGGCCTTTAATATCCTGATTCACATTTAGCGACAAATAGTGCAATAAATCGCGCTGACCGAATAACACTAAATTGTGTTTTTTTGGGAAACGCCCAAATAATAATCTCAGTTTTCTGAGTACCTGCATATCCAACAAATGCGCTTCATCAATCAGGATATAAAGGGTTTTACGTTCTTTAACATGATTGTAAGCACAAGCAATAAGCTCTTTTTCGATATCTTTGGCTGGCACTTCAAGCTTAAAAGACTCTGCCAATTGTTTTACAATATTGAGATACCAAAAGTAGGCGCTCTTAGGCGAGTATGCAGGGTTCTAGAGCAAGAAACAACCGTTATATCGCGTTCTTTTGCTAATGCTTCAATGTGCTCGCGCAAGACCGATTTGCCTACACCTGGCTCGCCAATCACAACTGAAAAGCCACCTTGTTGAGAATGGATTTTGATGATCTCCAAGATTTTTCCTTGTTGACTTAGCAAGCTTAGGTTGCTGCGATTAAAAGGCTCTTTGGTGGTTGCATGGATTGATTTAATCATTGGCTCTCTCCGCTGTTTGCTTTTCTTAGATTGGCGTTGTAGACAAGGTTTACCGGGCTGGCTTCCCCCATACGCTGGTCATTAAAATAGACAATAAAGCGGGTTTTATTGTTACGATTGAAGCGAACCTGGATTTTTTTGGTGCGAAGATCTACCGGGCACTCCCATTTTTCTGAGTTGATAGAAAATAGGTTGGTTTTACTAACTTTGCGTGCCTCCTCAACAAAGAAAACCTCTTCGGTATACTCATCATCAGTCAGAAAGTGGATGCGAGCGTGATCGAGCACAAAGCGATCGATGGGCTTCATTTGAATACCGCTATGGTTTTGATTGTTGTACTCGTTTTCTATCCAATCGTGAGTTTTATCATTAAGTTCTTCTAATGATTTGAAGTCAATATGTTGGACTAAAAAACGGTCACGAAAGCCTCTAAAAAAACGCTCGATTTTGCCTTTAGCTGCGCCATCTCTAATCGGTGCATGAGACAATAAAATATTCAGCCTGACACAAGCTTGTAGGATTTCTTTGGACTTATAATTGGAGCCATTGTCGAAGTAGAGTCGATCAGGTTTTCCCCGTTTAAACAATGCAGTTCGAAAGGCATCAACCATGTTTTCGGTATTGTCATTGTAAAAAAACTCAGCGTGGGTAATCACCCGGCTGGCATCATCAATAAAGGCGAT
The DNA here is from genome assembly GCA_021648125.1 of Lysobacterales bacterium. Classification (GTDB taxonomy): domain Bacteria; phylum Pseudomonadota; class Gammaproteobacteria; order Xanthomonadales; family SZUA-36; genus SZUA-51. The sequence continues at coordinate 302 of JAKITK010000023.1, read as the reverse complement.
CAGAAAAGTCTTTTTCCACGAACCATCAGTTTGTTTAATAGAGGGGCCATACATGGTATCGGCCTGCCAAAGTTCGTTAGCAAACTGCATGGCAAAAGATTGCCTGAGTTTTTTGCTGGTTTCAAAATTGAGCAAGTCATTCCTTCTTACCATTCGATAAAAAGAGGTTTGCGACAATTGACTGCGCTGAAAATAGTTTTTCCGTATCAGTTGCCGATAAAGCGCCATTTTAGGGATGCTCCCGACCTTGTTTTTACTAAATGTTGGAATAATGTCGCTAATGGCTTCGGCCAGTTCATTGA
>JAKITK010000092.1 GCA_021648125.1 Lysobacterales bacterium | reverse complement strand
ACGGGCTCGAGGGTTTCGCAATAAGGCGCGCTACCGGAATGCCATTTACTTCCATCTTGGCGGACTAAACCTTTACCCTGAAGGCCTCGATAGGTAAATATTACCCACTCGATCTGATGAAGACCCATTAAACTACAGAGCATGCACTTTTTGGGGCGCTGGGATGTGCATGCCCAGTGTTACACACCAGCCTTAAGGCTGGCCTTCAAAATGCGCTTTAATATAACCATTCAGCAGGCGAACACCAAAGGCAGTGGAACCCGGTGCGGCTCTGATTGAACTGGTCTTTTTACCTCGACCGACACCTGCAATATCTAAATGAACCCATGGCGTGTCTTCACGCACGAAAGTGGCGAGGAAGGCAGCGCCTGCACTGGCACCAGGTGCATCTGGGCCTGAATTCATCACATCAGCATAAGTGGCTTCAATGGCTTTGAAATGGTTGTCGTTCAAAGGTAGCTGCCAAACCTCATCGCCAGTTTTTTTGCCCATTTCAAGAAATTGAGCTGCCAACTCATCATGGCGTGAAAACATAGCAGCGTAATCTTTACCCAGGGCACGGCTGGCGGCACCGGTTAAAGTGGCGATATTAACCAATAAAGCTGGGTTGTAAATGGTATCGCCATAGTAGTTTCCATCGGCCAATACCAGCCTACCTTCGGCATCGGTTGAACGAATTTGGATGGTTTTGCCAGACATCGAAGTAACCACATCACCGGGGCGCTGGGCATTGGCGCCCGGCATGTTTTCTGCCAACATGGCGATAGCGACTACATTGACTTTGGCCCCTCGGCCTGCCAAGGCGTACAAAGTACCCATGGAGCTAGCTGCGCCCGACATATCAAATTTCATGTTCCACATTTTGTCAGGGTTTTTTAAACTAATGCCGCCAGTATCAAAAGTGATGCCTTTGCCAACCAGAACAATCGGCGCATCATCAGCATCCCCATTCATGTACTCTACAATCATCACCCTTGGTGGGCGCTGGCTACCACGCCCTACTCCATAAATGGCTCCCATGCTTTTCTTCAGCATGTCTTGTTCATCGAGAACTTTGATTTTGATGTTATCCATGCCTTTAAAGTGTTGTTTCCAGCGAGCAACGAAGCTGGCGGGGTAAATTACATTGGCCGGTTCGTTGGAAATATCACGGGTGTACCAAATGGCGTTGGCAACAGGCTCTAACTCTTGCTGGTAATGTTTTTTTGTCGCTTTAAGTTCATCAGTGATTACGGTAATGCTGTCTTGGTATTTGTGGCGTTCAGTATCGGTGTAGTATTTTTCGAAATAATAACTGCCTAATTTAGCCCCGAAAGCGATTTGCGCGACAGATTCACTGCTGCTGACATCAAATGCCATAGCTGGCACAGTCTTGAAAGCTTTAACCGCAACTTGAACAGCATTACCACCCAACTCCTGCCAGTCTACCTCTGAATACTCATCTGTTTTTTCACCCAAACCAATCAATAAAATTTGTGCCAAGCCTGAAGCTTTGGGCGCAGTAATTAACTGCGTGGTATTTATTTCAGCTTTAAATTCAGTCGCTTTAATTGCATGTACCAAACCACCTTCAGTTTGTTGATCAATTTTCGTACCCAAAGGGCCTAATTCGCCACCCGCAAATACGCCCAGCAATAAATTACCGTCAGTCGGCAACTCATTAATAAAAATAACCTGGGTTGGTGTATTGTCTTCAGCCGCAGCTAAGCTGTGGGAGAAAACCATTGTGATGCTCACTAGCAAATATAACCAAAACTGTCGATTAGGCATTGATGCCTCCTATAATAATTATTTAATTTGTTTAATTAATTAGTGACAGGAAACATAATGCCGCCACAGAACCGTAGCTGAACCTTTCCCGCATGCGGTTCATCAATTTATTAACACACACTATACATGTGACAGCGTCAACCATTAAAGTTCATATGTTATTTCGGTAAGGAATAAACACAAGATAGTCATACCTCCGCTACCAAATCATCGCTTTTTTTTTAGCTAAATTTTTCCAGCACAATCTCAGGCGGGATTTCCCGAGCGTTGTAAGTCGATGCCATAACTTGTGCGTAAGCACCCGCATTGGCAACCATCAAAATATCGCCCTCACGCGAATCCGGTAGCCAGCGGTCATGCCCGAGGACATCCCCGGTTTCGCAGATGGGACCAACGATATCCGCTCTGATTTCAGCCGGTTCATCCAGTCGGCTCAAGTTGACAATATGATGAAAAGCGCCGTATAAACTGGGACGGATAAGAGCATTCATGCCGGCCGCCATGCCAATAAAGTTTTTCCCATCTTTGGTTTTAATTTGGGTTACCTGCGCCAGTAATACACCGGCAGAGGAGACCAGGAACCGACCGGGTTCGGCCCACAGGCTATATTGGGGATGTTCCTGCTTGAACTTCTGTAGCAGGTTTTGCAAGCGCTTAAAGTCTAGCGTTGCCTGGCCGGGCTGCTCTTCTACGCCGAATCCGCCACCGAGATCCAGCGCCTTAACTGCTGGGAAAGTTTGCGCCTGTTTATGCAGATATTGCGCTGTACGCAACCAGGTGTGTGGATCATGGATACCACTACCAACATGGGAATGTAGTGCGAACACATTAACCTCGTGCTGCCTGCACAATTCTCGCAAGCGCTCCATTTCAGCGCCGGCAATACCAAATTTAGACTGGCGTCCGGTGGTTTGCACATGTTTGTGGTGGCCTGCAGGCACCGACTCAGGATCCAGACGCACCACCAGATCGCGGCCCTTAAATACTTCGGGATGGGCCTGCAAACAATAAAGATTATCGAGGGTAACTCTGCAGCCAATGGCATAGGCCTCGCTATATTCCTCAATGGCTGCAAAATTCGGGGTAAATAAAATTCGCTCAGGATCGAGGCCGGGAACTGCCTGCTGCAACAAATGAATTTCATCAATTGATACACAGTCAAAATCGACAGCAAGCTGTGCTAGCAATGCCAATATTTGCGGATTATTATTCGCTTTCATTGCATAGTGCAGCCGGTCAAAAGCGGATACTATGCGTAATTGTTCAACAGCCCTCTGGATTTCAGGTAACGCATATACATAGGCAGCTGGGTGTCCGTTCAACATTTTGAGCAACTGCGGTTGATGTAGTTGCCACCACTGCTGCGCCGGATCTGCTGCTGATATATCTGCTTTTCCGTCCTCAAGTTCCAACCAAGTAGGTCCAAATACTGCATCTTTTTGCGCCCCGGAAAAGAAACTGCTGTGTAATAACTCAACTAACTGATCGGCTTCCTCTTCACCGGTAGCGATTGATAGGTTCAAGTCGCTGGCAGATTGAGACAATAAATAAATCTGTTTATCTTCAAACAAGCTGAAGGCCGGGCCCAGACGGTGAAGAATTGAGCGAATCCGGCTACCCACCAGTGTAACCGTGGCTACTGGACCAATTACCTTAGGTTGACAGTATTGCGATAAATCCTGCAATAACTCATCGAGGGAATCATTGTTTAAAACATTGCTACCACCGTCAAGCGAGACGGTTACATTGCTTTCGGAGGTACTTACCAGATCGATCGAAATTGATTGGCGCTTGAAACAGGTAAAAATATCAGCCAAAAAACCTGCGCTTTGCCACATATCCAGACTTTCCATGGAAATCAGCCAGATGCCGCGTTTACTGGAAATACCTTTCACGCCAGCGGAAGTTGAACTGCTTGCCGAAATAACGGTTCCGGCCACCTCAGGCTGAGCCGTCCAGCGGATATGCAATGGGATTCCTGCCGCCTCGACTGGACCAAGGCAAGCGGGATGCAAGACTTTCGCTCCGGTGGTTGCCAATTCCTGAGCTTCCGCATAATTTAATTGCAGGATCAGATGTGCCGAGTCAACTTGCCTTGGGTTGGCGGTAAACATACCGGGTACATCTGTCCAAATTTCGAGTCGCTTGGCATCAAGGGCGACCGCAAACAATGCCGCGGAAGTATCCGAGCCACCACGCCCGAGCAGTACGGTATTGTTATTTTGATTCGCTGCGATAAACCCTTGAGTAATACAGACATCAACTTTGTCCTGCAAAAGCTGCGCCTGCAAATCTAGGTCGACTTCGGGCCTGACAGTTGCGGCCAAGTATTGTTGGTCAATTCTCGCTGATGACATATCAACACTGGTTAGGCATTCCCGGGCATCCAGCCACAGACAATTTAGACCCCGGCTTTGCAGCCAGGCACAACCAATGCGTGTCGAAAACAATTCTCCAAATGCCATCACTTTGGCTTGCGTACCCGGGTCAATAGTCCCCCGTAATGCCACCCCTTCAATGACCTTTATCAAGTCCTGAAATAGCTCAGAAAGCAGCTGATTTCTTAAACCCATAGTGGCAATCAACAGGAAGTGCTTTTCCTGAATTATACTTAATATGTCTTGATGTTTCCCTAGGACAGCATCAACAATCAAAGTTTCCAAAAGATTAGAGATACCATTGAGTGCAGAGCAAACAAGGAACGCTTGTAATCCCTGGCGACTATAAGATTGGCATAAATCAGAAATGGTTTTCCACTGCTCAACCCCAGCAACACTGGTACCACCGAATTTCAGCACAATATGCGAACTATTTTTCATTTATATTAGATACTCTTAAAAGCTATAACATCATACAACTTAGACCGATTAACAGTTTATAACTTTGACTCAGTAATTCAAGCACTACCGAAAAATAAATCTGTAATTATTTTTCAATAATTGGAATTTCCCTTATCTATTATAATCAGCATGTTATTAGATAGATACAATGCTTTTATTAAACAAAATGTCGTAACTTAATTCGCTTCATCGCATCGCCTGTTGACGCCCACGGCTTACAGGGGTAAATTACTTCCAACGCCGAGGTACAGCCCTCACCAGAAACCCGAAAGGGTTGACGGGGAAAGCAGAAAACTCAGGCGAGACGGTTCGGTGGTACGAGCCGTATCGATCCAGGTAGCAAGTGGAAATAGAGCGTGTCAAAGCGCGAACCGAAGCAAAACTGCAGTGCCATTGGAACGGTAGCGAAAGGGATATGCAATCCCTGGAGATAGACGCCAGTGAGACTGATGAAGGAAGCGAAGGGTTAAACCGGAGCGGAATGAGGCGGACTCCCAAGGTGAGAGACCAAAATCTTGACGTCGATAAATAAACTGGAGCGAGAGGCTCTGGAGTCAGAGACTGAAACAATTATGTGGACAGCCTAGGACGAAGTGAAACAAGAGTTACCGCGAAGACAGCCTGCAGGTTGTTGGTAACAGGAGAATCACACTTCTAAGAGAAGGAGACCCTTGGGTCTCCTTTTCGCTTTTTGGGGTTTGGAAAATACTCGAACATTTGTGAGAGCGCCCTCGGGTATGCCCACCCGTTAAGTACTACACATTAAACCGGAAGTGCATAACATCGCCTTCCTGGACGATGTATTCCTTGCCTTCCAGGCGGAATTTGCCGGCTTCTTTGGCGCCCTGCTCGCCGTTGTACTGGATATAATCATGGTAGGCTGTTACTTCTGCACGGATAAAGCCTTTTTCGAAATCGGTATGGATAACGGCTGCTGCCTTCGGTGCGGTTGAGCCAGCTTTAACTGTCCAGGCACGCACTTCTTTCTCACCGGCGGTAAAATAGGTTTGTAAACCCAGCAGTGAATAACCATGCCGGATTACGCGATCTAAACCGGGTTCTGTTAACCCCATTTCAGCCAGAAACTCATCCCGGTCTGCGGCGTCCAGTTCAGCAATTTCAGCTTCGATAGACGCACAAATGGCGACAACTTCTGCATTTACAGATTGTGCATGCTGCCGAACCAGATCCAGCATCGGGTTATCGTTGAATCCATCTTCGGATACATTGGCAATAAACAACACCGGCTTTGCCGAGATTAAATTCAACTGATGCAGGGCTAGTGAATCATCGGTTTCCAGCTCCAGGCTCCGTGCAGGATGGCCTTCGCCTAATACCGCAGCCACCTTTTCTAGGAAATCTTTACGAGCGTTGACCGTTTTATCGCCGGATCGAGCCATTTTTTGAACCCGCAATAAAGCCCGCTCAACCGCTTCAAGATCTGCCAGAATCAATTCGGTATCAATTGTCTCGATATCCGACAATGGATCTACTTTACCCTCAACATGGACAACATCATCATCTTCAAAGCAACGAACGATATGCGCAATGGCATCAGTCTCACGAATGTTGGCCAGAAACTTATTCCCTAGGCCTTCACCTTTCGACGCTCCAGCGACTAAGCCGGCGATATCGACAAACTCCATGGTTGTTTTTAGTACACGCTTGGGGTTTACAATTGCCGCCAGCTCATCCAGGCGCGGATCAGGCATCGGTACAATTCCGACATTCGGATCAATGGTGCAGAAAGGATAATTTTCGGCTGCTATCCCCGATTGGGTCATAGCATTAAACAAGGTGGACTTACCTACATTGGGCAAACCTACGATTCCACATTTAAATCCCATAATTTTTAATTCCGTTTTCTTTGACTGTACTAGGAAGACTAGCTCTGAGTATGAAGTTCTTTCATAGCATCATTTAAACGCCCTTCGAGAATGGCTGGCACTACTTTTTGAGCCAAGTCCAAACTGCGCAGTATTTCAATCTCTTGATTAAGTGTGGGTCTACCAAGCACCCATGGTGTGACCCGGTCTTTTTCTCCGGGATGACCAATGCCAATCCGCAAGCGCAGAAAATCTTGTTGCCCTACATGCCGAAAAATGTCCCGTAAGCCATTATGACCACCGTGCCCACCACCCTTTTTAAGGCGCGTGTCACCGGGCTCTAAATCTAACTCGTCATAGGCAATTAGGATGTTTGCAGGCTTAACTTTGTAATAGTCGATGACTGAACGCAAGGCATTACCACTCTCATTCATAAATGTGCTGGCTTGCATCAGCAAGCAGTCTTGCCCGGCTATTGAACAACGCACGACATACGCACGCAACTTTGCCTGCTCACGCAAGCTAACTCCTACACTAGCTGTGAGTAGGTCAATAAACCAAAACCCGGCATTATGCCGGGTTTTAGCGTATTTGGAGCCGGGGTTACCCAGCCCTGCAATAAGAAATAAATCCTGAGTCAAAACAGGCCTCGGGCTATTTCTCGTCGCCGTCGTCTACAGCAGCATCAGAATCGCTTTCGCCTTCTACTTCAGCAGCCGCTTCTACTTCAGCAGCCTCTGCCTCTGCCTCTGCTTCAGCTGCAGCGCCAGTACCCTGGTCTGCCTTAACTGTAATAGTGCTAACAACAATTGCATTGCTACCATCTTCCAACGCAAGTGCTGGAATGGTGACGCCTTCCGGTAAATTGATATCCGCGAGCATTATATGATCGCCAATATCAAGTTCTGTAAGGTCAACTTCAAGCGCTTCCGGCAGGTTCTTCGGTAATGCAAGAATTTCAACTTCGGTCATATTGTGCTGAATAATAATACCGGATGTTTTACTCGCTGGAGACTGATCTTCATTGAGGAAGTGTATCGGCACATGCAAGCGCAATTCTTCACTCTCATCCACCCGCTGGAAATCTATATGCGAAATCAGCGGCTTGTATGGATGCCGTTGTAGATCACGCAAAATTACAGCTTGCGAGCGACCGTCAGCGACGGTAATTTCTAGAATACTGGAGTAAAAGACTTCATTATCAGACAGATGTAGAATCGGGTCATGCTCTAAGACCAGTGAAACTGGCTCACGATCACCACCATAAAGTACCGCAGGAAGTTTACCCATGCGACGCAGGCGGCGGCTCGCACCCTTCCCTACATCTTCACGAATTTCCGCGGCGATTTTTA
>JAKITK010000091.1 GCA_021648125.1 Lysobacterales bacterium | reverse complement strand
ACGCCGCTTTGGGTGCATCAAGCACCTGATAAAACACCACGCCATCTACCGTTAACACGGCGTTATCTTTTGAGATGACTTCTTGGGATGGAACATTGAGTACCTGCTCCATCATGTTAACCTTGCGTCCAATCCCAAAAATAAACGGTATCATCAAATGAAAGCCCGGTTCGAAAGTTACTACATACTTTCCGAAACGCTCCACCGTATAATTAAAACCCTGGCGCACGGTAACAACAGACTTGGCAAGTACTACGATGCCAAGAACAACTAATATAATAGCCCAAACAAATGCAGTTTCCATAATCGATCCCCTCGATTGAATGTTAAAAAAATAAATATAAATCACATCCGCATTAAAGATATGACTTATCCCAGCACCATGTTATACCCAACCGTATAATAAAGACATGAGCCAGAAGTCACTGCCACCAGATCATCCCATAAATTCCAGCGAAGACCGCTTGTTTGCTCGCCATACTGAGCAGTCATTTCGTTTTGATGAAAAGGTGGTAAATGTTTTTCCCGACATGATCGACCGGTCGGTTCCCGGTTATAACCTAATTGTGCCAATGCTCGGCTTATTAGCTCGGCGCTTTGTTCAGCCAGACAGCAACATCTACGACCTGGGCTGCTCTTTAGGTGCGTCGAGTTTAGCTATAAGCGATGCGGTAAACACCTTTGGCGTAAAAATTATTGCGGTAGATAATTCTGCCGCAATGATTTCACGCTTAGCGGAGTTGATGCTACAGCATAAGGGCAACCTACCGATTGAAGTCCGGCAGGAAAACATTGAAAACACTGCTATAAGCCATGCCAGCCTGGTAATTTTGAATTTTACCCTGCAATTTATTGAGCTGGAAAACCGCCTGCCGTTGATTAAACAGATATATGACAACCTACTCCCGGGCGGCGCCTTATTATTATCTGAAAAAATTAGTTTTTCCGACCCCCAAAACCAGCAACTGCAAACAGAATGGCACCATGACTTTAAACGCAGCCAAGGATACAGCGATCTGGAAATAGCCAATAAACGCAATGCCTTGGAAAATGTATTGATACCAGAAACCCTAGAAACACACCGTGAAAGATTGGGGCAAGCTGGCTTTACCACGGTTATTCCCTGGTTTCAGTGCTTTAATTTTATTTCCTTAGTAGCAATAAAAACCAAAAATGACATCGCGTAGGGTACCGTTTGCATGGCAAAGTCGGGCGTAATACACCGAAAGGTGAGAAATATTCAATCACCAAATATGCCCATCCGCCGGTGCGTTCGCAAGCTTAACTCACCCTACCTGAGCAACCGGGAAAATTGCTGTAATAAACCCCAGGCTTGCGGGGTTTGCTGTACTTGCGCCAATAATTCATCCACATTTAGGCCTTCCGCCAGTAAAACATGCCGACGAATTTCAATATAGCTACGCATAATATCGGCATCAAACTCGGGGTGGAACTGCAGGCCCCAGGCTTTTTCTGAAAACCGCAAAACATGGTGAGGATCCTGCGCAGTTGTAGCTAACAACTGTGACCCGGTGGGTGCGGTAAGCACGGCTTCTTCGTGACTGGTTTGTACAAGAACCGGACTGACAAGCCCGTTTAATAAGGGGTCATTGGCTGCACATTTTTCCAACTGTAACGGTTTACTGCCAATTTCCCTAGCGTGGGGATTCGGGCCGACTTCCCCGCCTAGCGCATGGGCTAGCAACTGATGGCCATAACAAATCCCCAGCACCGGCACACCATCTGCCACCGCCTGCGCCAACCACTGCGCTGTGTTTTCACTCCAAGTTTCGCGCTTACTTACCATCGAGCCGGAACCAGTTACCACTACAGCCGCATAGTTAAGCGCGTTATCGGCAACCGATGCCTGCGCATCATGAACACTTACTGGGCAATCCAGACCGGCCGCAAACCAGTCCTCAAAATTACCGCGACGGGATTCAATAGCGGGCAGCGTACGCCCTGTGCTGAGGATTAAAACCGGCTGCATAATAACGAAAATGTCCTATTAGAGTACTTATATTATTTTATAAGGTGAATATTTCTTGAGAACTCAAGCCGTCAACTGGCTATAATTAACATCTTATATTTAATTAGACAGCATTAGGGCTTTAGTTGCAGATGAATTTTCAGGATTTTATTAATACCCTCCAACAATACTGGGCCAGTCAGGGCTGTGTTCTGGTGCAGCCTCTCGATTTAGAAGTTGGCGCAGGTACTTTTCATCCGGCAACTTTTTTACGCTCCATCGGCCCGGAGCCATGGAATGCCGCCTATGTGCAGCCCTGTCGCCGCCCTACCGATGGCCGCTATGGTGAAAACCCCAATCGCCTGCAACACTATTACCAGTTTCAGGTGGTAATGAAACCATCTCCTGATGATTTTCAGGAACTCTATCTGGAATCCTTAAACGCTATTGGTATTAACCCTAAAGTCCACGATATCCGCTTTGTTGAAGATAACTGGGAATCTCCTACGCTTGGAGCATGGGGTCTGGGTTGGGAAGTCTGGTTGAATGGCATGGAAGTAACCCAATTTACCTACTTCCAACAGGCCGGTGGCATTGAGTGCCGCCCGGTAATGGGCGAAATCACTTATGGACTGGAACGCTTAGCGATGTATATTCAAGATGTCGACAGTGTATATGACCTCATCTGGAGTGAAGTGGGTGGCCGCAAAGTGACTTATGGTGAGGTTTTTCACCAAAACGAAGTGGAGATGTCGACCTATAATTTTGAACACGCTGATGTTGAGGCCTTATTTGCAAGCTTTGATACCTGCGAAAAAGAAGCCGCCCGCTTGGTAGAGCTCAACCTGCCCCTACCAGCTTACGAGCAAGTGCTTAAAGCATCACATACCTTTAATATGCTGGATGCCCGCCACGCAATATCAGTTACCGAACGGCAGCGCTTTATATTAAGGGTTCGTGAAATCGCCAAAGCAGTGGCGGTAAATTATTATGACAAACGCGAAGCCATGGGTTTTCCCGGTTTAAAAACTGAGGAGCAATCATCATGAGCCATCAAAACTTACTGGTAGAACTTGGTTGTGAAGAGCTGCCACCAAAAGCCCTCGACAAGCTCTCAAAAGCATTATTTGAAGGCGTAATGGCTGGCCTTGAAAAAGCCGGAATTGAATTCAACAAAGACCAAAGCCGTCTTTTCAATAGCCCCAGGCGTTTGGCTTTCCGCCTGCATCAGGTTGCCGACAAACAAGCCGACCAGTCATTAAAACGCCGCGGGCCGGCTGTCGCTGCGGCTTTCGATGACGAGGGTAAGCCAACACCCGCCGCTTTGGGTTTTGCCCGCTCAGTTAATTTAGATATTAGTGATATTGCGCGTACCGAAGACGGTAAACACCTGTATGTTGAAGTTGCCAAGGCAGGGCAGTCGCTCAGTTCTGTGCTCTATCCAATACTTGAAGATGCGCTGAAGAAACTACCCATACCCAAACCGATGCGCTGGGGAAATCACCAAATCAGCTTTGTGCGCCCGGTACACTGGCTAGTGGTAATGCACGGCGATGAAGTCATTGCCGGTTCGTTGTTTGAACAAGCAGCAGGCAAGCAAACCCGCGGCCACCGTACGCACGCCCCCGGCCCGCATACCATTGGCCACGCCGATGATTATGAAGGATTACTGGAAAAAGCTTTTGTAATGGTTGATCCCGAGGCGCGCAAAGCGCGTATTTTGGAACAAACCAATAGCGTGGCAAAAGCACAGGGCAAGCGCGCACTGATTGATAGCGACCTTTTAAATGAGGTGAACAATCTGGTTGAATGGCCCGTTGCACTCAGTGGCAGTTTTGATGCGGACTTCCTTGAAGTGCCCGCCGAGGCGCTGATTTCCAGCATGCAAAGCCACCAAAAGTTTTTTCCACTGCTTGAAGATAACGATAAACAGCAATTGGCCAATCAATTTATTACCATTTCTAACCTGGAAAGTGAAAACCCAGAAGCCGTACGCCAGGGCTTCGAGCGGGTCATTCGCCCGCGCCTTGCCGATGCGCGCTTTTTTTGGGACCAAGACCGCAAGCATGGCTTGGAAAGCTGGAAAGCCACACTAGAAAATGTTGTTTTCCAGAAACAATTGGGCAGTATCGCTGATAAGTCACGGCGAATGGCAGCCATCAGTCAGCATATTGCTGATGAAAATGGTATTGATCAAACACACGCAGCAACTGCTGCTGCCTTGTGCAAATGTGATTTGATGAGTGAAATGGTCGGTGAATTTCCAGACCTGCAAGGCACCATGGGACGCTATTATGCCCAAGCCGCTGGTGAAGATAATCAAGTTGCTGACGCTATCGAAGAGCATTACCAACCTCGTTTTGCCAGTGACAAACTCCCTGCCAGCCCATTGGGGCGTACTCTTGCATTGGCAGATCGCATCGACACCTTAGTGGGCATCTTTGCCATTGGACAAAAACCCACCGGCACCAAAGACCCTTTCGGCCTTCGTCGTGCGGCGTTGGGTACAGTTCGCATTCTCCAGTTTGGCGCGCCTGATTATAGTCTCAGCAAACTATTGGCTAACGCAGCCAACCAGCTAAGCCAGCAACTGGAAGTAAAACCCGAAGTGCTGGTTGATGCCCGTGAATTTATTCTTGAACGCGTGCGTCATCATTATCAAAGCGAAAGCGGATACAAGGCACCCTTATTTAATGCGGTTGCCGCAGTGGAAGATGACGACCTGCGCGATTTTGATCAGCGTATAACTGCCCTAGCTGCATTTATGCAACGCCCAGAAGCCACCGCACTTGCCGGGGCCAATAAACGCATTCGCAATATTCTGCAAAAAGTGCAAAAAACTGGGGCCAACGATCTTGGTGGTGAAATCATTGCCACAGCAGGGGTAGAACAACAATTGCATCAGGCCATTACCGATATGAGTGATTCAGTTGCGACCCTAGTTGTAGCAAAAGACTACGGATCGGCACTGGATAAACTATCCACCTTAAGACCCTTAATCGATCAATTCTTTGAAGATGTGATGGTCATGGATGAAGACCAGGCAATACGCCGTAGTCGCCTAGCGCTGGTTGCCTCGGTAGAAAAACTATTTGTTCAAGTCGCTGATTTCTCCAAGCTGGGTTAAGACAATACAATGACTCAAGACTTGGGCCAGCTGCGTCAGAAAATTGATCTGGTTGATACCGAATTGGTAAAACTACTGGCGCGTCGCAAACAGTTGGTTGCCTGTGTAGGTGAAATTAAACAAGCCGCCGGGGTTCCCATTTACGCACCCGATAGGGAAAAAGCCCTGCTAAAGGCGCGCCGGCAAGAAGCCGAAGCTGCTGGTGTGTCGCCCGATTTGATCGAAGACTTATTGCGGCGAATGATGCGCGAAAGCTATCAGGCAGAAAGTGACCACGGTTATCAATGCGCCGCGCCGAGCTTGGGCCCGATTGTGATTGTAGGCGGCAAAGGCCAAATGGGCTTGTTGTTCACTAAATTATTCCAGCTTTCCGGCTATCATGTTGCAAGCTTGGATCTTGATAATCAAGATCAAGCCGATCAGCTTTTAGCAGACGCTAAACTGGTGGTTATCAGCGTGCCCATTAATCAAACCAGCGTGATCGTAAAAGAACTTGCAGGCAAAATGAACCCCGATTGCCTACTGGTAGACCTAACCAGCCGTAAACGCGAACCCCTCGCGGCCATGCTGGCTGCACACACAGGCCCAGTTATGGGTTTACACCCTATGTTTGGCCCCGATGTAAGCAGTCTAGCCAAACAAGTTATTGTGCATACACCGGGTAGGGCTGTGCAAAAGTTTGACTGGCTATTACAGCAATTCGGACTGTGGGGCGCACGGTTATTGCCATCAGAACCTGCCGAGCATGACCATATGATGGCTATCATTCAGGCCTTGCGGCATTTCACCACCTTTGCCTACGGCACTTACCTGCACAGTGAAAATATAAACCTAAAACAGGCTGCTGAGTTCTCTTCCCCCATTTACCGGCTTGAATTAGCGATGGTAGGGCGTTTGTTTGCGCAGGACTCCCAGCTGTATGCTGATATTATTTTTTCATCCACCGAAGGCAAACAACTCATCCGCAACTATATCGAACACTTACAACAAGCGGTTAAGCTGCTAGATGAAAACGATGTGCAGGGGTTTATTCAACAGTTTGCTGATACCAGCGAATGGTTCGGCCCGCTGCGGGAACGGCTACTGCAGGAAAGCAGCACCATGCTGGAACGCCAACAAGAACATCTTTAATTTTTAATTTCCAATCTTTAACCCCCAATTTCTGGCCTGCTCTACTACCACTTTTTGCGCGCAAAATAGGCTTTTTTATTCTCCGGGTTCAGTTGTCGCTGAGTAGCGCGCCCTTGATTTTTACCCAATATGAGTTTCAATTGATAATAGGTTTCTGTGGCCAACATGCGCCACTCGGCCTTCAGCCAGTTTTTTTGATACAGCTTCTTAACCGCCGCTACCGCATCCGGTGAGCGTTCGGCAATTTGCTCAGCCAGTTGCATGGCCTCGTGCATAGGGTTATCGCTGACATCACTTATCAAGCCATAAGCTAAAGCCTTTTCAGCAGAAATAATCTCTGCTGTCATTGCTAGCTTCATGGCAACATCTTTACTCACCAACTCTCGCAGCGCAAGATTCGCCCCCATATCCGGAATCAAACCCCACTTGCCCTCCATAATGGAAAATGAGGCATTGCTAGCAGCAAAACGAAAGTCCCCACCGAGTGCAATTTGCATACCACCACCCCAGCAGCGACCCTGAATAACCATAATCACGGGCACAGGAATTTTTCGCCAATTATAAGACACCCGCTGAGCAAGGTTCGCCCGCCCGGGCAACCATTTCTTCAACAGCGTAACCATGGATGACTTTTTAGCCATCATGGACTTAACATCCAGCCCGCTACAAAAATCTTCACCATTGGCTTGCACGATAACCGTCCGTATTTGCCGATTGCGTCGCAACTCGTGGCTAATTTTGTCAATAGATTTAAACATTGCCATATTCAATGCATTGCGTTTATCAGCGCGGTTCAAGGTAACGAAAGCAATATTGTTTTCAACTTTTAGACTTACGCAATCTTTAGGCATTTTTCTATCCATGTATTTATCTAATTCAAGCATACCCCATCAGGTATGCTTGAAACAGCTTTCTAAATTAACCTGTCGAGAGGGGAGCGCGCACCTAGCGCACCACGATTCACAACATGGGTGTATATCATTGTTGTGGATACATCTTTATGCCCTAACAGTTGCTGAATAGTGCGGATATCCATGCCCGATTCTAGTAGATGAGTTGCAAAGCTATGGCGCAAAGTATGGCAACTGGCACGTTTTTGGATATCGGCTAGCGAAACTGCTTTTCTCATCGCCTTTTGCATAGTTGAATCCTGCCAATGGTGTCGTCGTAAGCATCTCTTTGCGCGGGGATCGTAGGCGAGCTTGTAGGAAGGAAAAAGATATTGCCACTTCAGCTCAAAGCATGCCCTGGGATATTTCCTTGCTAACGCAACTGGCATTGAAACCCCAGCATAACCCGCGGCCATATCTTGCTGATGGATAAGTTTAACCCTCTGTATCTGATCCCTGATATCCACAAGCAGACTTTCCGGTAAGACTGTCACGCGATCTTTACCGCCCTTTCCGGCAAAAACAGTCAAGCTCAAACGGTTTAAATCAAGATTCATCAAGCGTATTAACCTAGCATCCAAATACCCTATGCAGCGTACTGAATTGCTGGATGTAAAAAGTAGCTCTTAACCCGAGCCGGAAGGGCTTGTAGTTTTCTCATGATACCGAGGACCTTTCTTTCAAGTTGC
>JAKITK010000022.1 GCA_021648125.1 Lysobacterales bacterium | reverse complement strand
CAAAATATCACTCGGGATGTTGGTGCCCATATTATTTGCTGTATGTAAAGTGTTAAGAGACCTTACATTTCAACAGATTAATTGGGTATCAGCATCCTTTTTTCACTCAACAAAGCGGAGAAGAGCCTAGCTTTTTCTGTTTTCACCTTCAAAAGCAAAAGGATGTGGAGATATTTATTGATATGAAAAACTATTTTTATCATCATGGTAAACATAACTAAAAAAGGAGAAGAGATGAACAGAAGGCCGCCAGGTATAATGTGTTCCACTGAGACAGATGATATTGATCAAGGAACATTAGTTCGATCATGTATGTATCCTCCTGGTATTTTAGGCTATCCTACTATTTTATACTGTAGGCTTATAAAGGAACTATACCTGATTCTTGGAATGTACGGGAATGCTGAAATTGTAGATAAAACAAAAGAAGTGAATGAAGGTATTAGAGATTTTGACAAGCATGACAATGTTACTTCGACACTAGAAGCACGGGACAAAATATTTGTCAAAAAGAAAGTTTTTGGTGATAACCCTGCTACTCCCAACAGAGTAGAAGATAACTTCTATACGGGTAAAAGAAAAAGATCGCTGAGCAATAGAAAAATTAGAGATTTGGCAGACATTGACTCGTTGGTTTTACACCAGACAAGCGTTTTACGTAACGACCCACATGATATAACAAAATATTTTAAGATTAGTGTTCACTTTATTATTGTACCTGATGGCACAATCTATCGTCTCTATGATAATGAAGTGAAATGCAATGGTTCAAGTGGTTTCAATGGAAGAAGTGTCTCTGTTGAGTTTGAAGGTAAATTTAGGCATGATAGAAAAAATGGAGGAGTAGGGAAAAATAAACCGACACTTGCACAACTGAGGAGTGGTCGTAAGCTTATTGTCTATTTGAAAAAGAAGCTAACTAACTTCAAATATGTGCTTGCACATAGTCAATCAGCTAATAAAAACTGTCCTGGTCCAGAAATTTGGTATAACGTTGGGGAATGGGCTATTAAGAAGGGGCTTTGTTTAGCCTCAGGACGAGATATAAAAGAGGGTAGCGGTAAAGCAATCCCTGATTCGTGGAAAAATGGTGAGGTGAAGAGAAAAAATAAAGTAATCAGAAGTTTTAAGATTAATGTGCCCATCATCTGAGATGGCGTTAAACGATAAAATTTATGCACCAAGCTTAAAAGAGCTATAGTCAAATCTGGTGTATGACCGAATGGCACTAAGTTAAGCCACTCTTGCATTGAACCAACACCTTCTAATTTGGCTTTAAATAAGGGTTAAGTCATTGATAGGTCAAATGATAAACCCCCCTTATCTTAGTGCCATTCAGAGACGCCATTCAGGACAGACATCAAATAGAGCAATTCCCTATTTTGCCACGTATGAAAACCAGTGATTACTGACAATGTGCTGAGTCAATTGACTCAAAGTGGTATGTTTTCTAGCCTTTAGTGGGTTCAGGAGCTGATTGTATTTGGCGTTTTTATCAAGCTTGCAAGAAAGTATGGTTACATTCATATAATACTGTAAATTCATAAAAAATATGACATTGATGTCTGTATTTTCATCACAACGATTTGAGAATATTATAATGAGCCATGGCCTAATTCTTCCTTATTTGTTCAATGGTTTATGCTGAATTCATTATAACAAATTGTCTGGAATATCAGGCCTTTTTATTTGTAGTTAGCGGGACAGAAGTGAAATAAAGCCAATCTGGTTCAGGCTAAAACAAGTTCACCATGCCGGCTTTGCCGGTATCTCCTTATGAAAAATACAGCCCATCAGGAGATCCCGGCTCGGAGGCCGGGACGACAATTTTCTGAATAATATAAGTTCACCATGCCGCCCCAAGACCGGGGCGACGGTGAGCTTGTTATGGTGTATAGATTATTGCGGTGGTAATGGCTTTAAAGTTAACGGGTCCCGCAATGGAATTTGTTGAAGCTTCATTCCAGTAACGGCCTCAATAGTGCCATGCTCGCCATCGCCCGCACCGGCTTCAGACAATTTCCCGGTTAATAAAATTCGTAATTTATCAGCATGCAGATGATCTTTGGCCGCTTTCTGTACAGCGGCAACTGTTACCGCGGCGGTATTGTTTTCATACTCACTCCAGTAATTTTTCGGAGTGGCATCCAGTTCATCATCGACGAATGCGCCGACTTTTTTTGCAGCATTCGAGTAGCGCTCATTGAGGCCCGCAATGATCGCCTGCCTGGCGGTATTGAGCTCTTGGTCGGTCACTGGTTCAGCCTGAATTTTAGCGATCTCTTCCAGTGCTATTTTAGCCGCTTGAGGAACCGATGGGTTTTTCGACTGGAAATACACCAGATACATACCCGGGTAATAACGACCCAATAGATAAGCGCTACCGGCCGAATATGCCAAGCCTTCATCACTGCGAATGCGCTTGGTTATCCGCGAAGTAAATCCACCACCACCAAGGATATTATTCATTACCTTGATATCAAATTCCTGTGGGTGGCCCTGACGGGGCCCGGGGTGGAACATCCGCACTCTTGTCTGAGTAACACCTGGCTTATCGACACCATAAAGGCCGGGCACAGCCGAATGCGCCTCTGTGGGGATTGGAGGGTATTTTACGCCCTTTTGTAATCGCGAAATCTGCTTATTCAGTTTAACTACCATAGCTTTAGGATCAACATCACCATTTACACTGATCACTAGGTTTGGAGAAGAAAATATTTCTGTTGTAAAACCCATCATTCTTTTTCTGCTAACCGCTTCGACATCAGTAGCTGTGGGTGGATTGTTTAGATAACTATCACCGAAACGCAGGTCATTAAACACTTGGGACTCTATGCTGCGGGTGTCATCATTGCGCCGCTTCATATCGTCAATTAGGCGACTTTTCCTGATCTTCAGACGCTCCTTATCAAAAGCGGGTTCTGCTATAACATCAAACAATAAACCCAAGCTTTCATCCAGGTTGCTGGACAATGTATTCATGGAAGCAGAAGAACTGGTAGCACCAATAGTTACATGCACCGTGGTTGCCAAAAACACCAGTTTTTCATCCAGTTCTTCAGGGCTTAGCTCCTTTGTACCACCATCACGCATCATGCTAGCGGTGAGAGCTGCCAAGCCGGCATTATCTGTGCCTAAAAGGTAGCGTCCGCCACGGGAATGCACACTTACTGCTACCAAAGGTAGTGCCGAGTCTGGAACAATATAGGCTACATTGCCGTTATCAAGTTGATAGCGATAGGCGGAAGAATCCGGGACATTAATGCTGTGGTGAGCATAGGTCAGGTCCTCAGGATGTGCCGGCAGGTTATTCCCAGCTGAGCTGAGTTCATTGGCCACACTTGTAGTTGTTGGTGCAGAAGCACAAGCGCCCAGCAACAGAGTGGTTGCGGCAAGTAGTGTAAATTTAATCAATTTCATCAGATATTCCCTCATTTGCCCTGTTGTTGAAGCAGATAATCAATCACTGCCTTTACTTCTGGGGGCGCAGCTTCGCCCATGGAAGGCAGTTGAGTCAGCATTTCTTTTTTCTTTTCCGGCGATGCAGAAGCCAGTTGTGACTGTAATTGATTCAACATCTGTATTTGTTCCTCACTGAATTCTGCCAATGCAGGGTCAAGCTGTTCTCCACCGGTTTTCCGAGTATATATTTTGCTGCCCATATCACTGGCCTGCAGGTATTTTTCTGCAACCCGTTGCACATCTTCCCGACTTACCAGAGCAACCCGGTCCATCAGGGTTTCCATATGACTCCAGTCACGCAAGCCATCGTAATAAAGCAATTGAATGCCAAGGAAAAAATTATCTTCAAGGCGCCTGAGGTTATTAGCGGTTAAATTATTACGAACTTTCTCCAGTTCATATTCACTAATACCATCTGTCTGTATTTTTCCTACTTCTTCAAGTAAGGTGGCTTTCAACTGCTGCGGATCTACTCCAGCCTTGCCGGTTGCCATCACTTCAAATACACCAGCATATTTTCTTGAGTCTGCGGCGGCAGATGCGGATGTTGCAATTTGGTCTTTTAACACCATGCGTTTATGCAAGCGGCCCGTTTTGCCATTTAACACATCGGCCAAAACCATTAATGCCGGGTGATCTACACCTGCATAGGCGGTGGTGTGGAAAGTTAATGCTGCACTCGGTGGCGCATCAACTTCGGCCTTGTACTCAAAACCGCCCTCTAGTGGCATAAATAATGTGACCACCTCTGGCGGTGCCTTTTCGCCCCGTGGAATCCGGCCGAAATAATCGTTTGCCAGCTTCAGTGCATGTGCCTGATCAAAATCACCTACCAGAACCGCGGTTAAATTATTTGGTGCATAGTAGATGTCAAAAAAATCTTCTGCCTGTTCGCGAGTGATAGCTGAAATATCGCTGGGCCAGCCCACCACCGGCCAACCGTAGGGATGACCACGCCAATACATTGACTCATACACTTCATTTTGCTTACCGGTAGGTGTTGATTCGGTGCGCATCCGGCGTTCTTCATAAACCACATCTCTTTCGGAGTAAAACTCCCGGAAAACAGGATCCGATAAGCGTTCGCTTTCCATCCAGAACCACAATTCCAGCTTATTTTTAGGCACCCGGATAAAATATACTGTCATATCGGTATTGGTGAACGCGTTCATACCGGTTGCGCCCTGCTCGGTATAAATTTGGTCGAACTGGTCTTTAATTAAATTTTCCCGTTGCTGTTCAATAACCGCCTGAAACTTGGTTTCCAGGGCTTTCATTTCTTCACTTTGCAAGGAACTATCTGACATCGATTCTGCTACACCTGTGCGTACTTTGAGTCGGCTATCTCGTTCCAGCTCAAACATCTGCGAGCGCAAGGAATCCAGCTCCGCGCGCAGTTGATCATCCAATTTCGCATCTTCTACACCAATGGTGCTACTACCTTTGAACATCATATGTTCAAACAGGTGTGAAATACCGGTGATGCCCGGACGCTCGTTAGCGGAACCCACATGGGCTACCCAACCGGCCGAAATCATCGGTGCGCCATCGCGTTGTACCAGCAGAAAACGCATACCGTTTTCAAGCTGGTGCTCGCTAACGACATCTTTGAGTGTTTTATGCTGGCCGATAACCGTAAGGCTCAACAGCAGTAGAAAAGTGAACAGAAGAATTTTTTTCATGGAATTGCCTCTATTTAAAATATAAAACTAAACACGAAACAAACATTCTTAGAGTGTTTTATTCCGCCTAATGAAGTAACCAAGCAAGGAAGTAATTAATATATTATTCTAACGCATTCAGTTGGCTAAAGCCTGATCAAGATCGTTAATCAGGTCTCCGGCATCCTCAACCCCCACCGACAGCCTAACCAGCCCATCGGTAACACCCAGCGCTTCACGAATTTCAACCGGTACGGTAGCATGGGTCATTATCGCAGGGTGATTGGCTAAACTTTCCACCCCACCCAAGCTTTCTGCCAAAGTAAACAGTTGCAGGCTTTCAAGAAAGCGTCTGGCACCTGCCATTTCGCCTTCCAACTCGATACTGATAATTCCCCCACCTGTGCCATTCATTTGCGACATCGCCAAGCCATGCTGCGGGTGTTCTTTCAAACCGGGATAAATAACCTGCTTAACCCGCCCGTCGTTAGCCAGCCAGTTGGCAATGGCCAGCGCGTTCTCACAATGCGCTCGCATTCTTAAGGATAATGTTTTTAAGCCACGCAAGGCAAGAAAACTGTCAAAAGGGCCGGCTATTGCGCCCGCAGCATTCTGCAGATAGGCGACCTGCTCAATTAATTTTGGATTGTCGCCTACTACCGCAATCCCGCCGACGATATCTGAATGGCCATTCAAATACTTGGTAGCAGAGTGAACCACGATATCAGCACCCATATTTAACGGCTGTTGCAATAAGGGCGTAGCAAAGGTGTTATCAACGATTAAAATAGCGTTGATTTCTCTGGCTATCGATGCAATTGCGGCAATATCAACTAGCTTAAGCATTGGATTTGTGGGTGATTCAAGCCAAATCATGCGGGTATTCGGCCGAATCAGCGAACGCAATAAGCTGAGATCTGAAAGGTCGGCAAAGTCGAACTGCAAACCCGCAGAACGGGTGCGCACCAATTCGAACAGTCGATAGGTGCCACCGTAAAGATCATCCATGGCGAGCACATGATCACCGTGATTCAAGACTTCCAACACGGTTGCACTGGCAGCCATGCCGGATGCAAATGCAAAGCCTGCCTTGCCATCCTCAAGGTCAGCAATACAGCGCTCATACGCCATCCGGGTTGGATTCTGTGAACGCGAGTATTCATAACCCTGATGTTCTCCCGGCGATTTTTGCGCATAGGTAGATGTGGCGTAAATCGGCATCATCACCGCACCGGTTGATGGGTCAGGTGCTTGACCGGCATGAATAACCCGGGTTGCCAGCTTTAAACTTTTTTCAGTAGACATGGTTCTTTCCTGTTTCGCAATCGCAGTACTATTTAGTAGGGTTTTTTGACAACCAACCAAGGAAGTCAATGCGTGTAATTAAACCGATGAAGCGCTCATTATCTTTTACCACAACCACAACCCCGGCAGCCAAAGGTTTGGCCAACTCACGCCAATCATCCTGTAGTGATACTGTGAGCAAATTCTTCACCATCGCCGCTGCAACCGGATCGGTAAAGTCCAACTTACCGTTATGGATCGCATTGAGCATATCCTCATCGGTGATCAAACCGACCAGTTTACTGCCTTCCATTACTGGCAACTGGGAAACATCGTACAGGCGCATACGGCCAAATGCATTCGCCAACGGTTCTTTGGGGCCAACAACGACGGTTTCCTTGTCATCCCAGGGGCGTGCAATCAAATCACGCAGGTCACCAAAATACGGGGTTTCCATTAAACCCTGTTCGCGCATCCAGCGATCATTATAAACTTTGCTCAAATAGCGATTACCGGTATCAGCTGCCAAAGTTAAGACTTTTTTGGGTACGCTCTGCTCGCGGCAGTATCGCAGTGCCGCTGCCAATAGCGTACCGGTTGAGGAGCCTGCCATAATACCTTCGTGGTGGAGCAAATCTCTGACGGTTTGAAAGCTTTCTGTATCACTGATCGAAAAAGCCTTTTGAACCCGGCTAAAATCGGAAATATCGGGCAGAAAATCCTCACCAATGCCTTCCACTTTCCAAGAAGCTGATTTATCCTGATAACTGCCAGTATTAATGTACTCGGTAAGGATTGAGCCTTCAGGATCAGCTAAAATCAGTTCAAGGTCGGGCGCATGTTTGGCAGCCCATGCGGATATTCCAGCCAAGGTGCCACTTGAACCCGCACCCAGCACAATAGCATCGAGGTCAGCATCCATTTGCCGCCAGATTTCAGGACCGGTACTCTGCTCGTGCGCGGCAGGATTGGACGGGTTAGAGAATTGATTAACAAACCAAGCCCCTTTTGCACTATCGTTTTCGCCGGCCTCGGCATTAATCTCTTCTGCCAGGCTACGACCCAAGTCCAAATAATATTCTGGGTGACCACGGGCAACATCCGAGCGGGTCATCACCACTTCAGCGCCCATGGCTTTGAGCACGGCGATTTTTTCATGGCTCATCTTGTCCGGAATCACCAGCAACAAGCGATACCCCTTCTGAGCTGCCACCAATGCCAGTGCCAAACCGGTGTTGCCGGCAGTGCCTTCAACAATCGTCATACCCGGGCGTAAGTCCCCGCGGGCTTCAGCATCCTCGATTAACTTTAGACCGATACGGTCTTTGACCGAACCACCGGGGTTTTGCAACTCAAGTTTTATATAGAGCTCACAAGCACCCGTATCAAAGTGATTTACCCGCACAATGGGCGTTTCCCCAATTAACTCAAGGATATTGTTATATACCGCCATAACTTATTTCCGGAAAATGAAAAATGCGACGAATCCGGGGTTTCTGCCCCAGATTCGTCACATTAGATTATAAAAGAATTTTAATGGAAGGTAGTGATTAACTCATCATTCGTTCAAGATGATCTTTGCATTGAAGTTTTTCTTTTTTCATCTGATGTAACGCGACTTCATCAGTTGGCCGGTTATTTGAATCTACTGCAGTTACCTGCTTTTCAAGTTCCTGGTGCTGATTGTAGACTCTACGAAATTCGATATTTTCTTTTAGTAAAGATTTCAATTGATCCTGACGGTTTTCAAACATTTTTGTCTCCTGCTTTTGCATCTAAAAATTACAGCCATAAAAAAACCGCAACAGCGGACTGTGCGGTTTTAGATATGCTCATTCTGGATAAAGACACAGCCACAGATAATCACTGCCTGATTGTGCCCTGCGTATTTCATACGCTGAAAACCTTTCTGTAAACGCTAAATATTTTCATATCCTGCAAATAACATTACTCCAAATGGATCGATACTTCAAGTATCTTTGTTGCCAAATCCACAAATAGGGTTTCACCAGCGTTCCAAGGGTCTCTGAATCCCTCTTTGAAGTCGTATTGCTGGCCCTTATAGCGTGTATGACTGAGAGCTTTAGTCAAAAACCGTTCCTTTTCACATATCCAGCACTTAATCGTTCGTTGTATCAAGTTTATAGGGTAGAATAATAAGCCTTGAGTTATGCACCTATTGGGTGATGGTGGGTTTTGTCACTAACCACTACACAGCCAAGGCTTTCTACGGTTTAGAGGTTTCTATCTAGGAATTGGGGGTCTAACTGAAAGCACATTATAAAGGCCAAGAAAAAGGCCAAGTACAGGCACAACATAACTACAATAATCAAAGGTTGGTAGTTCATGCATCCAGAAATTCCAGGATTTAAAATCATCAGAAATCTTGGTGAAGGCGCCATGGCCAAGGTTTACCTTGCGCTGGATGAAGCGCTTGATCGGGAAGTTGCACTCAAGGTGATGAATGCCTCATTTGCTGTTGACCCTGAGTTTCGGGATCGGTTTATTAATGAGGCCAGAGACACAGCAAAGTTCAATCATGAAGGTATTGTAAAAATCTTCACTACTGGTGCACATAATAATAATTATTTTCTCGCTCTGGAATATCTTCAAGCTGGCACCTTAAAAGACAATCTGAGCAAACGGAAAAGGCAACAATCTCCCGAAGATGGCGCCAAAGTTTCCTTATATAGCAGTGATGAAGCACTTGCCTTACTTAAAAGTCTGGCTGAGGCCCTTGCATATGCCCACGACAAGCATGTGATTCACAGGGATATTAAACCTGAAAACATCCTCTTCAGGGCAGATGGCCACGCTGTGCTTTCTGATTTTGGCATCGCCAAGTCAGTCAATGAAAACAAGAACCTGACAATGGCCGGGTTCCGCGTAGGCACACCAGCCTATATGAGCCCTGAACAAATGCTGGGTGCACAAGTCGATACAAGAAGTGACCTGTATAGTTTAGGTATTGTTTTTTATGAAATATTGATTGGCCACAGACCGTATAAAACCAGCAGCAGCGAATACTCCGAATTAATCAAACAACTGGACGAACCCGTTCCCCAATTGCCACAGAAGTTGGATCATTTGCAGTCCTTATTACAGGCGATGCTGGCAAAACGCCCCGATAAACGAGCAAGCTCGGCACATGAAATCATACATATAATTAATGGCATCTGCCAGGCAACCAACCCGGCATATACTGATAGAACGGTCATCCAACCAATCATTGGAAACAACGGCTCTACCGCTCTTCGGAAAGCAGGAGAAAAACGCAATATTAAATGGCTGTTACCCCTGCTTGCAGGCGGTGTTATCATGAGTTTTATTGGTTTTTATGTTTTAAGTCAGCCAGAAAAAGTAACGCCAATCGTAGTCCAACCGGTCGATGATGAAACAGCCGCGTTAATTTCAGAATTACTCGATAGCGCACAGACATATCTGGAGTTTAATTTTGTTATTTCACCGCCAGTGTCAAATGCTGTCGAGAATTTCAGCAAAGTATTAGCGTTACAGCCCAACAATCAAAAGGCCTTAGCCGGGCTTGAAAAGTCTGAATCTATGCTCTTGGAACACATTGAAAAAGAGCTGAATAGTAACAACCCAAACACCGCGAGTTCATTGATTAAACTTGGCCTACATTTTTTTCCAGAAAGTAAAAAACTGACTGACCTGCAAAAAAGGCAAGTCAATCAGAACTAGTTAAAATTCCCACCTAAACCCTGCGCTGATGTAATACACCGACAACAGCTCACGACCGAAATCCCCATCAACCATCAAGAAGGCGCTTTTGTTATTCTGGAAGATTGCTGAAAACCCCAGACCAGCCTTAAAGAAGTCTTCATCCAAGGTATCAGTGAAGAGTTGGAATTCCGTCTGACCGGCATCACCCAGGAAGTAACCTGAAATCACGGTGTCATCGTTTCTCAGCTCTTTTGCCCAGCTCAAACGACCCTGTGGAACAATCACACCCCATGAACGGCTAAAAGATTTAGAGAACTGGAAGCCAATGCTGGGTATTAATGACTCGTAATTTTGTTTGTTGATACGGGCAGCCCAGCCTAATGAGGAGCCACTGCCTCCGGCATCAGTCAGCTTTTCTTCATACGAATCAATCGAAATATCAACGAATTCGACAAATAATGTCGGCCCAAATGCCCAGCCATTTTTATAGAAGTCATAGCCACTACCAATACTAAACCCCGTTTGATCACCATCATAGTCAGTGTTAAATTCTTCACTTACAGATACACCCGTTTGATTCAGCTGATAATTTATCGTTCTACGCTGTGAATAATCATTGGTACCAATATTTACCGAGCCATCGAGATAAAAATTATCAGTAGGATAATACGAGCCATACAGGGTGAAAGTGAGTCCGGTTGTTTCCAGCTGCCCCCGACTACCCTGAATGTTTACGCTATTATCTGCATAGCCAATAGCAAAGCCGCCAACTAACTGATTACTAAACCTGTAATCAATACCAAAAGTTAAGCCAGTTGTATCAAAACTATAACCTCTTTCAAGTATGGTGGTATCTTTCTCTCCAAAGACTGCTCTACCGCTTATAAATGCACCCCATCGGCCAAAATCAGCAAAGGGTTCACTATCTGCCGCAGCAAAGCTTGGTTGAGCACCGTCGAAGTTGGATTTAAAACCACTGAACATATTACTGTTCAAATTAAGACCTGCGAGATTGAAGCTAAACCCCTGGGTACTTAAACCCGTTGATCCGGCTCGTAATGCAGCCAACCTTCCCTTAACATTGATATTTTGCACAACCACCGTTTCAGTAGCCGGGACACGCGCGGCAGCTGATTCTTCAGGGCTGATTTGCTTCAAGGCAGTCGCAACCGAGCCCCCCTCCAAGGCCTCAGCGAGCAGGTCGTTGCACAGTTCCTGAAAACCACCCTGACCTTCTCCTTTTGGGCACGAGATAATAATGGCCGAAGCAATTGATTTCTGATTCGGCGGCAATTCATCAGGATTAATGGCAGCAATAATTTCCTCTAGCAAGTCACTTTGGATAAGCAAAGTTGCATTCACCACCGGCAAGCCAGATCCTTCAACAGAAATAGCCAGAGTGACTTCTTCATCTTCCTCATCTAAAGCATCATCAAAAATCGGGATTTCTACAATTCTGACAGATGTATCATCGGCCTCCCATACCAATCTTTCATTCACGACCGTATAGTCATCACCAGCTGTTGCCGAATTACCGCTGCCCGCATCAGTAGTTTCAAAATCAACTACCAACCTCTCAGCAGTTGCACCGATCCTTTCGATACTGATTTCCGCTGCACCCACATCTTCTAATACTGTGAATACATTCTGACTAAACACTGCAGCCGCCGCTTCATCATTATCCGTATTAGTAACTGCAACCACAGTGGCTGGCAAGTTGTTATAGTTTGCATCATTACTGCCAGGGCTTAGTGTAATTGACAGGTCAACATCCCCATCATCCAGATCATCATCTACACCAGTTACTAACACTTCCTGATCGATATTCCAGTTGCTTTGATTGAAGACTACAGCTGTTTTATCCAGTATAGCCTCGGATGGATCGCTGTTGCCAATTGATATGTTTACATCAGCTTCAGGCTGCGATGTAAGGCGTATTGAGAAGCCTTCGCTACTACCACTTTCGCTGGTTACTAACGAACTAGAGCTGACAACAAGACCAGCAGAGTCATCATCACTAATTGAGAACACCGCAGTTGAAGGAGTAGCGATTTCATATGTGGCATCAGGCTGGAGCTCAACAACCACTGTCTCTACAGACTCAACAATTTCATCATTAATAATAAGGACTGGAATATTTGCACTTGTTGCATTACCAGCAAATGAAACTGATGAGCCCAATGGTTGGTAGTCTAGGCCTGAAGTGGCAGTAGAGCTGCTTGTAACTACATAATTAACCGTTAATCCAGCCGCTGGAGCAGGAGCTGCAAGTGTGATAGTAAATTGGCCATCATTCGCGGGTTCACTGCCACTGGTTGCGGTAATACTAGCTGTTGGCAACACATCGTCATCATTTATCAACACCGTTGCCGAAGCAGCAGACCCCAGTACATAGTCAGAGCTGCTTTGGAGGGTAACGATAACTGTTTCTGAAGATTCCACAAGGTCATCGTCAATAACAACAACCGGGATGTTAACACTACTTGCGTTGAATGGAATTGTGACGGATGAAGACAGTGGTTGGTAGTCTAGGCCTGAAGTGGCAGTAGAGCTGCTTGTAACTACATAATTAACCGTTAACCCAGCCGCTGGAGCAGGAGCCGCAAGTGTTATAGTAAATTGGCCATCATTCGCGGGTTCACTGCCACTTGTTGCGGTAATACTAGCTGTTGGCAACACATCGTCATCATTTATCAACACCGTTGCCGAAGCAGGAGATCCCAGTACATAGTTAGAGCCGCTTTGGAGGGTAACGATAACTGTTTCTGAAGACTCCACAAGGTCATCGTCAATAACAACAACCGGGATGAGAGCATTACTTACACCGACTGGAATCGTAACGGATGCAGACAATGGTTCATAGTCTAGGCCTGAAGTGGCGGTTGAGCTGGAATCAACTGAGTAGTTGATGGTTAAGCCATCTGGTGGTGCGGGTGAGTTCAGTACAATCTCGAAATTCCCAGGTGTGCCCGGTTCGGATGCAGGTGTTGGTGCAGTAATACTGGCGCTTATGAACTCCGTTACATCATCGATATTGCCAGTTACACTGTCCGCACAAACAACAGTGCCCACACTTCCATCATTACAATTTCCAGCCAGTGTTAGCACAACTGTTTCCGTTCCTTCATTGGTTACTGTATCAGTGTGCAGATTGATACTAAAGCTATCGTCTGTAAAGTCCCCACCTGAAGTATTGCAATAAACGATGGGCTGACCCAAAGAAAATGCTTGTCCACCCCGATCAAGACTTACATCTCCACTGGTCTGGTCATTCGACCAGGTTGCAGTCCCGGCCGTAGAAATATTTATTGTAAATCCAAACTGGGTAACTCCCGGCGGCGGGCCTCCCGGCGGAGCTACGACAGGTAGACAGTAATTTGGGTTGATTTCCCAATCGGCAGCCGCAATCGATATGGTGAGCGGTATTTGAGCTCCTTCAAAAGAGCCAAACGCATCTGGTGTCACATCAAATGCTTGTGCATCCGCAGATAAGAATAAAAATAAAACCAAAATGACTAGTGTATTTCTTTTCATTTTCCCATCCTTTTTAAATTCGCCATTACTTATTTTTTTTGGTTTAGTGACAATTTCTGATTAATCTTATTTATAAGGTAAATATCTACTACATTTTCTTTTAACTCTAGCACTTTTTTACAAATTCACAGACTTTTTTCATAAAAAGCTAGGAGGCGCCTAACTAGGAGGTGCCTAAGAAACACCCTGCGTGCCAACCTGCCCCCCATACATTCCTTGGCTAGGATAACATAGATTTCAGGCCTTGCCACAGCCCAGGCTAAAAAAATCTCGGTAGTTAATTCAATTCAACAACATCACCTTTAACGACTACATCACCCTCCGCTGTTATTGAAAATAATCCTTTTTTAGCATAAAACTCAATGCTTTCGGCACTTATTTTCATTTTACCATTAAGGTCAATGTCGACATCATCGGTTAACAAGCGAACCACTGGCTGATTGTCTTTTTGGAATATCTCAAGCAAAGGGCTACCGCTATGTGAAACTATACATACAGACTCATCCGTTTTTAAATCAATAGTAGGACCGGCTTTGTAGTCAGGGTTATTTCGCACCGAGCAGCTGTCCAGAACGCCTATAACCACAGGCTCTGGCCAGTTCAGTGGCTGTTGCAACAATACCTGATCCAGTTTTCGCACTGCCAGTCCCTGTATTGTTGGTAACCAATGTTCGCTAGTTCCTGAATCGCCATCTTCCCAAACTATTAACACCCTCCCACTAATTGATGGATGCCGGTCATTTTGACACTGACCAATCAATAGACCCTGCCTGTTAACTGGCGTAAGCTCTTGTTTTTCCTGCCTAGAGGATACATAACCTTCTAAGATGGGGTCGAGTGGAGAAGAGCTCGGTGCCTGAGTATTTTTCGTTTGTTTTTTTTTCATATCACTTCCTCATTTCCTCGCAAGCTCCTGACAGGTCATTTATAGTTTCTGTGGGTCTCATGTTTTCTTCTGCGCAGACTTGGCAGTCGCTAAGCGCTCCCTCAGGGTATCCGGGGGCCGATACGGCACGGCTCGATCACCATTGACGCTGACCGCAATGGGGATGTGTTTATGAATCCCGGGCAAAAATGGTCGTGGAGATTGCATAATGACCGTGTAGGTCATAGTGAGGTACTCCTGATCGGGGTAGATTGCCAAAGAGGTCAGATGTGGTTGTAGTTCTTCGCGTTTTTTTTCTATTTTCATTTCAATATGCGGCCCGGCTTTGGGCAGCTGAAACTCAAGGGTCGCATGCTGGGGGTGCATGCCAGTGATTCTAATACCCGCTCCGTGCAAATCCTTAGAAAACATTAAGCCCGGCGAGGACTCCTGCCTGAACCTCAGATGAGGTGCGGTTCCAAAGTGCTGGTCTTTTAAATGCTCCCGGTAACCCATGGGTAAATGCCCCTGTTGCACTTCTTTCAAGCGTGCATCATCAGGAGCCGGAAACCAAGGTTCACATTCAATGGCAAAAAATATGTTGCGTGGAAAGCAATTCACAGGTGTCCAGTCCAAGTAACATGGCATTGGCTGCCGAAACCAGTTTGCTGGATCCCCTAGCAGGATCCGCTCAGCGGTTAATACATCATTTGGATCCTCTAAGTTGGGTAAAGGCATGCCATCGATAGGTTCTGGCATAACCAAATAACCGGTGCCCCAGGGATTACGCGGGTAAAGCCCGGGATAATCACATTCTAGGGTCACACCCATTGATCTTGGGTCATCTTTTTTAAACGGTACGCGAAAATCACAGCCGCCGTAAGCCCGTTCTATAAACATTGGAATACGGTTAAATAATTGTGCTTCCCCCAATTTTGCCTGCCCGTCTTTGCTCCATTCAACATTGCGGTCACCCATTACCAGCACTTGTTTATTTCTGCTGCCAACTTCAATTCCCGTTATCATTTTCCGCACGGGTTTACCAATCGCATAAGCCGACCCAAGCACCGCCACATCAGTTGATTGCTTGGCCGGCCAGAAATCAGAATGCGCTGGCAGTCGCGGCACTAAGTCCTTATTACGGAAATCATTCTCCAAAGCGACCGCCGGCCTAGTCTCCAGCCTACCGTTTGCAGCATTGATTGTATACGCCAGTTTAATTAATGCATAAGCAAAGCAACCTGCACCATTGGGATCCCCACCGAGGTCGATTTCAAGATCATAACCCGCGCGTGCAGGCTTGCGTGAACTCATTATTAGTCCCCGCCCATATTCAACTGACCAACATCTGCTGTGCCGCCTGTTGGCATACCCTCAACGGAACTACCGCGCCCATCATCCGGGTCCCCTCCAACTTCAAATAAACTTATCTCTGGCAATGGACCTCCCAACACTTTGTATGCAAGCGTTGGGTTGCCTACACCCCGCCAACTGCTATCTGCTGCTGACAGTCCCCAGCCTGCCAGTGAACTAGTGGCCTTTTTTGCAAAAGTAGAAGGATCGAGACCAAGTTTACCCAGCGCCGCTCTGGTGATAGCAAAGGCCGTCCAGCTCATCCGGTTTGCCACCACATCAATTGCTGAGTTACCCAACCGTCTGAGTGCCGCCAGCGGACGCCCGCCAAGGCGGGCTAGCCTGCCACCGATATTTCCAAGAAAATTCTTAAATGGTACCCATTCAAATATCGCATCAATAGCAATTGATACGGCAATTCGCGCTAAACCCATCAAGAAATCTGCAAATGTCAGGCCTACGGTTAGATTATTCATCCAGTTTATTAATGGCCTTGCTGTTGGTAGTGTCAACGGATCTCCACAAGTCATCATCGGTAATGGGGGGAATATCTGACTACAGGCGGTTGGTTTGCCATTCATTTTTACAGTGGCTGCATTGAACACCATTTTTCTGGATGAAAAAGGCCACATTATCGCATAGTAAACATTAACGGGCGGAATAGTGATATCCGGTATTAAAGTACCGATATCATGGTCATCGATACAAATAAAAACTCCACGGTGCAATACCGGTTTGCTTGCATTAGTAAATTTATTTTGACCCAGCAGAAAACCAGCCGTCCACATTTGGGTAGTAATCATTTCAAAAGAAGGGATTGGCGTGTTGGGCAAGGGTGGTATCGCCGGTGGCGGCCCCCAAAGGGTATGCAGATTTTGACCTAAAGTCGGATCCCAAATGACATTGACATGTATTGGCAACGGAAATAATGACATCAGTGAACCCCATCCATTTTTGTACTCCAGCCCTTTAACAACCTAATCCGGGCAGCAAGTTCCAAACCCTCTGTATAGGCAAACTTGGTGACACAGCGATATATCAACACAAATTTTCGCTCCTCAGCCAATAACAACAGTGAACGCGGCAGTAATTCAAGTTGACTCACGGCCTCAGCATTTTTAAAATCTGCCACTACTCTAAGTTCCGGCAGGCAAAATTCCAGCACCCCCGTAGAACAGGCGCCTTCAAGCCTGACCATTGCGCCCGGATCGGGAACCTGAATTACCCAATCGGGATGGGCACGATGCAGCATTTCCGGTGCAACCATAGAAATATGGCCTTCTCCCCGGCGCTCGCAAGAACGCCTAAAACGCTCTATGATCAGTCCCGATGAGTGATCAACAGGTGCCCAACAAATTGGTAGTGGGTCGTCATCCCACTTCATCACCCTCTGAGTCGGGTCCTCAAGGTTGGGTAAAAACCGAGTATTCTCAAACTGGGGGTAGCCTTCGGGACACTGAAATACATCACCCAGTTCGCGCGCCCGGCTGATATGGTCAAAGCCCTTACCTGCCGTGTTCATTGGTGAGCTCACCTCAAGTACCGCTTCGCGGTCGACCAAAACCTCCATAGCTCCGCCAAAAGCGTGCTCCCAGGTCAGCGGCATGGATTCAAAAGAGTTGGGTGCTGAAATCTTGGCTTTATCACCTTCACCCTGCCAGACTCTATCGCCGAGGACATCAATTTCATGATAGTCATCACCAACCCTTAAAGAAACCTTCATCTGTGTGACTGCCTGCCCCAGAGGTGGGTAAGCTTTTGCAAGCAGCATAACCTCAAAAACCGGGTCAAGCCTCGGTAAGTTGTCGCGTGGTTGTATGCCCAGTTCGGTGGGTTGGTCTTCATTATATAGCGGGTATGGCGAGTCCCTATCAAGTTGAACTTCACCATTGGCTGCTATAGTAAATGTGGCTTTGGCTGTCAGTATCAAAGCGCGCTGTTGGTCTCTATGGGTGCCAACAATATCAGTAGAAACTGGAACCGAGGTAGTATTAATCAATTGCACAAATATAGCTCCGTATAAATACCGTGCGTAGTACTGCTGCCTGTGTAGTATCCGGATAGTTACTCATGTGTTGATATTTACCGTTGTTCCCGTCAAGTTTATCGGTTTTCCATCAATATTAACTACTGAGCTGGCGTTAAGCGACAGGTTTTTACCTTTTATTTTAATATCACCATTTTTTTTCAGAGTAATGGATGCTGACCCACATATAAAACTTATCTCATCACCTGCTGTAATTTGTAATTTTTTTCCAATTGTAATGGTTTCATTGTCAGTAACAGTTTTCGTACGATCCTTTCCAATTGCAATGTCTTCATAGCCAACAACATTTTCCAGACGATCATTTCCAATTGTAATGGTTTCATTGTTAGCAACAGTTTCCGTACGATCAGCTCCAATTGTAATGGTTTCATTGACACAAACAGTTTTCGTACGATCATTTCCAATTTCAATGGTTTCATTGTTACCAACATTTTCCTCACGATCCTCTCCAATTCTAATGTGTTCATTGGTAACAACAAATTCAATACGATCCCTTCCAATGGTAATGTATTCATCGTTAACAACAGTTTCCGTTCGGTCATTTCCAATTGTAGTGGTTTCATCATTTCCAATAGTTTCTGTACGATCATTTCCAATGGTAATGCTTTCATTGTTACCCACATTTTCTGATTTGTTATTTTTGACCAGTATTTTTTCATTTTTTTCGGCCTGGATATAAAGCTCCTCACTACCTTTTTTATCCTCCATTC
Organism: Lysobacterales bacterium; assembly: GCA_021648125.1. Taxonomy (GTDB): domain Bacteria; phylum Pseudomonadota; class Gammaproteobacteria; order Xanthomonadales; family SZUA-36; genus SZUA-51. Next base: position 25,748 of record JAKITK010000022.1, on the reverse strand, counting down.
GGATTTCATTGAAATTATTTTCTGTTCCATTTTTACTGCTACGGGATTTAATTCCACTTTGGGTCTTATTTTCGGGCAAAGTATAGGGAGGCATACAATCGGCATTGTATACACGCCCGGTTATAAGTGGCCTATCAGGGTCGCCTTCCAAAAAGCTGACGATCACTTCTTGGCCTATACGCGGTATATGCATCCCGCCCCATTTTGTGCCTGCCCATAACTGCGAAACCCGTATCCAGCAGGAACTGTCTTCATCATTTAGACCGTAACGATCCCAGTGAAACTGCACTTTGACCCGCCCAAATTCATCTGTATAGATTTCATCATTCTCAGGGCCTACAACAATTGCTGTTTGTGGCCCCTGAACCATAGGTTTGGCCGTGGCCCGCGGTTGCCTGTAGGTAATTTCGCTGTGCAGAACTTCAATACTACAGCGATATAATTCCTCAGCCGCTCCACCCCGACTGGAAATATAGCTATTGTCATGGAGTTGGTGGAATACTGACAGTACCAGATATTTATTATTCTGGTCTTCTCTGGGATAGTCCTCAAGGGTGAACACACAACCTGCAGATAAGCCCCTGCAAGGGCCAGCTGAACTAATCCGTTCGAACTGCAGCCGGAGTTCCTGTAAGCGGATTTCTGCAAATGTATCACCGTCTTTTTTATCAATATATTCACCCGGATAATCAAATATTTCAGGGTTGCTAATAGGATAGGCATGCCCGCCTTGTAAGTTGTATCGAGATAATAAATCTACTTTAGGTTTTTTGAAATTAAAATCCTGAACGGCATACTGCTCCGGCTGGATTGTCTGGGTTACAACCCACTGCTGCAGGTGATCATCTCGCATTGCATCACCACCGGATTCTTCATGAAAGGGAATGGTTTCAAAACCCGGGAAAGGTTTGTGTGTACCCGGGTCATCAGCGAGAACCAAAATGTGTTTGTCTGCATCATGTTCAAAATAAAAATACAGTCCTTCCTGCTCCATTAAACGGCTAATGAAATTATAATCAGTTTCACGGTATTGGACACAATATTCCCATTTCCTGTATGACCCTGTAAGGCGGATTTCAAAATCTGACATTTCGTTATCGGCAAAAACTTCCTCAATAATTTCAGGAACCGTTAATTCCTGAAATATTTTACAGTCGGATGTACGCGTCAAAAACCACAACCATGGCCTGACAACAGCCTGGTAGCGGGCATAGCGGTTTACCTGTCCAAGATAGCGAAACTCGGTAATAAAACCATTGAAGTGTCGCCTACCTTCCGCAAGCTCCAGACCAACCGTCACCTTTTGGCCGACAATACTGCTAAATTGCAGCTCAAAGTCTTCACTCAGAAGTTCAAGTTGAAAATTAAATAACTGACCAATCGCTTCATCACCCGACATTGATTCAACAACCAGCTTGTCGCCCAAGGGCGATATAAAGTTGATTGGGTGGTTTGCATCATTAAGTGGCATATTAAATATCCTCTTCCGTTAACCCGGTGTCAGCTATAGATGTATTTGAAATCATCATCCGCGGCATCAATTTCAACACTGTTTAGTGCCTCACCCGCGGCCATTCGTGTAAGTAATTCCCGACTAATTTGCGGGAGTACGGTGTTGGTGAGTATCGCATCGATCATCCGTCCACCACTTTCCAGTTCCGTACAGCGGTTTGAAATCAATGTTAGCGCTGCCTGCGTATAAGTAAATGGAATGTCATGATTTTCTGCCATCCGTTTACGGATTCGATTTAACTGTAGAATAATAATTTTATGCAGTACTTCATCGCTCAAGGGGTAGTAAGGAATACTCACAATTCGGCCTAACAGTGCGGCCGGAAAAATCTGCAGTTGTGGCTCGCGCAAGGCTTTGGCAATCCCTTCCGCATCGGGCATTAACTCTGGATCCTTGGCAAAGTTCATGATCAATTCACTGCCCACATTTGAGGTCAGTAATATCAGGGTATTTCGAAAGTCAATCATTCGACCTTCGCCATCTTCCATTACTCCTTTGTCGAAAACCTGAAAGAAAATTTCATGCACATCAGGGTGAGCCTTTTCAATCTCATCGAGCAGTACAACACTGTAAGGGCGACGCCGTACAGCTTCAGTCAATACCCCACCCTCACCGTAGCCGACATATCCTGGGGGAGCGCCTTTCAGGGTTGATACTGTATGTGCCTCCTGGAACTCACTCATATTAATTGTGATCAGGTTTTGTTCACCACCATAAAGCGATTCGGCCAATGCCAGTGCGGTTTCAGTTTTACCCACACCGCTGGGGCCACAGAGCATGAATACCCCTATGGGTTTACCCGGATTATCTAGGCGGGCTCGGCTGGTTTGTACCCGGCTAACGATCATTTCAAGGCCATGATCCTGGCCAATAACCCTTTTACATAGTTCAGCAGTCATATTAAGTATGCTTTCAACCTCATTTTTAACCATACTGCCAACGGGTATACCGGTCCAGTCTTCAACGACCATCGCCACAGCCGCGCCATCGACGCTGTGAAAAACCAGCGGTTGCTCACCTTGCAGTTGCGTTAACTCATCTTGCAACTCAGCTAGCCGTTGCCGCATGCTAACTTCATCACTTAGTGTTGCATCATCTATTTCAGTGCCTACTTCATCCTTAGCCACATCCTCTGGGTCTTCTTCATCTGCCTTAATCAATTGACGGCGTAAGGCAAGGATTTCATCCACCAGTGTTTTTTCTGTTTCCCAGCGCTGGGTTAATCGCTGTTGGCGTTCGCGTTCAACTGTCAGTTCTTCAATAATTTTTGCGGCACGATCATTATCAGCATGGCCGATTGCCTTCTCCCGCTCAAGTATCTCCTGCTCTAGTTCGAGACCGATGATACGATGGTCACAGTCCTCTAGGGGTGCCGGGGTTGAATGCAAGGCGACTGCAACACGCGCACAGGCGGTATCCAGCAGGCTAACGGCCTTATCCGGCAACTGCCGGGCCGGTATATAACGGTGCGATAGGCGGGTTGCAGACTGTACTGCCTCATCAAAAACCTGGACCTTATGATGCCGCTCCATAACCGGGGAAATGCAGCGCAACATTTGAATACATTTATCTTCACTGGGTTCACCCACCTGAACCACCTGGAATCGTCTGGTGAGCGCCGGGTCTTTTTCAATATACTTTTTATACTCGGCAAATGTAGTTGCAGCAACTGTGCGTAATGTCCCGCGCGCGAGGGCCGGCTTCAGCAGGTTGGCCGCATCACCGGTACCTTCTGCACCCCCCGCACCGATCAGTGTATGTGCCTCATCGATAAATAGAATTATCGGGATTTCAGACGCCTGTACATCATCAATAATTTGACGCAAGCGCTGTTCGAACTCCCCTTTCATGCCCGCGCCGGCCTGAAGCAAGCCAAGGTCAAGTACTTTCAAAGCCACATTTTTTAACTGCGGGGGTACATCTCCGGACGCTAGGCGCATAGCAAAACCTTCGACCACCGCTGTTTTTCCAACGCCAGCCTCGCCTGTCAGAATCGGATTGTTCTGCCTGCGGCGCATCAGGATATCGATAATTTGTCGAATTTCCTCATCCCGGCCAACGATCGGATCCAGCTCACCACTGCGGGCCTGCTCGGTAAGATCAACAGTGAATTTTGCCAGCGCATCCCCCTTGCCCTGAGTTCTACCCGGCTGTCCGAGGGCGGACTCAGCAGATGAAAGGTCACTACCGTCAGTTGCAGTGAGGTGATCTTCTGGTGAACCACTGGTTATTTTATCGAACTCCGCTGCCAGTGTGTCGATTTTAATTTTATCAAACTGTTTGGAAATATTCAGTAATTCATTCCGTAATGAACGGCTCTTTAAGATACCGATAAGTAAATATCCGCTGCGAATTTGCGGTGACTGAAACATCAGGCTACCATAAACCCATGCCCTCTCTACCGATTCTTCCAGATGCGATGAAAGATCACTTACGGAACTTGCGCCACGCGGTAATCGATCTAGAGAGCGGGTAAAGTCGGACGCTAAATGGGCAATCTCAATATCGAAATGATTTACGATTTTATGTAAATCAGAGTCTTGTAATTGCAAAATTTGCTGAAGCCAATGAATAACTTCAACATAGGGGTTCGCACGCATCTTGCAAAATACCGTCGCACTCTCAATCGACTGATAAAGTAGGCTATTGAGTTTTCCAAATAATGCGGTCCTACTGATTTCTGTCATCTTCCTTTTCCTTTTTTTATAAAACAGACCTTTGATTATAATTAATTTATATAATTTAATTTATATAATTTTCTACCTGCAAATTTAAATCATCAACATGGTTTAGTTGAGGAGCCGATTCTAGCCAATTAGTCCAACCCAGCCTGCCACATTTACCCAGGCAGCTAACGGGTTTTTCTTCTTTGCGGAGAATCAAGTTTACTTCCCAAAAATATTCTATTCCAACATAATTTCTGACCGCGGCAACCAATGCACTGAAAGACTTTCCGTCAGGTAAAAAAGCTTCGTATTGGTCCAGGCTCAAGGGCCCCAGACAGAGTCTGAACTTATCCTGCCGCTGCCATACACGCTCACCAATAACGGTATCTTTACCCAAGCGAGCACCCATACCGAGCATCACCTGATCCGCTTTCGGGATCCGTATCCAGTGACCGATAAATTCAACTACTTTCACCTCGATCTCAAAGTATCCTGAAATTAGTGATACTAACCCATTAACATGCCTTGGTAAACTCCCCAAATGGCCCGCGAAACTAAGCTTTGACAGGTGATGCATGGCATCAGCATCCCGTAGGCTTGGAAAACCCAACCCTATAAGCGAACCAAGATAATCACCAAATCGATTTTTGTCAGGCCGGTCAAATTGCACCGTGGGTTGTGCCTGCGCCCAAGCAGCATAATACAAACTAACCACCCGGTGATGGAACATATCGGCAAAGCGTGAGAAGGATGCATCATGTTTGTGCCTTTCACGGTCGCGTGCATACTCTGTAAGGTGCAGTGGCAGGGGCCCATTTGGGCCGAACAAACCGATGAAGCGCTGCGCGAGACGCGGCTTTTGATCCGATTTATCAATGCGGAGTGAGCTGAGTGTTGAAGGTGCAAATGATGTATAGGGTTCCTGGGAAAATCGCACAGGATCATCTACAGGTCGATAAGATTGGCCGGTTAAAGGCTTGTCGTGATAAAAACAGTTTATTCTCCGCACGGTTTGATAGAAACCATATTGATGTGGTTTCTGGCTCACTTCCGCAAGGAATTTTATAGCTGCGGTCGCAGACCTGTTTTTACCGGCCACTTTGCAACCTCAGAGTTATCTTCTCGTAGGGCAATTGTTTCAATCATATGATTTACCGAAACATACTTACCAAAAAATTCATTCATAATGGAACCAAACAAATACATTCCTCCTGCATCAAAACCTGCTTCATCCAGAGTCAGCCTAATTTCCAGACCACGACCGAAACTTATTGGACCGGATATCGGTAAACGCTTGGTCACCGGCTTGGCCTTTATTTTTATCAATGCGTTGATCTGACGATCATTAATGTTGTTGCCGTTAGAATATAGCTGGAGTAATTCACGCAAAGCTGCTGCCCCTTCTTCCGGATTTTCATCAATCAACGAAAGGTAATTCAGGGACAGGTGACTAATCAAACGCCAGGCATAATCACCGCTTACTGCTTGGGAAACCGGCCGCGTAGGTCCGGCTACACATCGGATAGTGTCAACCGGCGCATTTATATCAAGACTGAAATCTCCATTTTTCTGGCCTAATGGCATTTGTCTTGGTAAGTCGCGATTGCTGCACAGTGTACTAACACCAATTTGATTAAGTTTCGAACTATAAGGTGCTTCTTTAGCATCAACCAGTGAGACAAACACTTCCTGCCCGAGATATTTGGACCGAGCGCCTCGGTTATGTTGCCTAGAAGATAATACCCGGGGTTTTCTCTGGATAGTAAAAAACGCAGCATCCTCTGCAGATAAATGGTTGTTTTTTAAGCCGTAAAAAGGCAGGAATTGTTGCCTTTCATCGGCGTGCTCTCCATAGCCTGTAACACTCAATACCTGGTGAATTTCATAATCCATCGGCCGACTCCTGTCAGCCACCAGATGAAACTCCTGATCTTTGGTATTCAGGTTAAGCCTGTCTGCGCGTTTTGGGAAAAGGTTGATTGCCGGTGTACAAAAGGGTAAAAAATGGCTCTTATCAACCACATTTTCGAGATTACCGTCGCGACTGTTCAAATGAACAACTAATTCAAACGACTCACCGGAAGAGCAACTCAATGCCGCTTGAAGCCCGGTGAAATTAATAAATCGAAAGCGTTCAGGAAAAGCGAAATATTCACGCAACAAACGATAACCTTCAAATGACCGTGAACGATAATTCAGTATTGCCTGATTTTCCGAGAATCCAAAGGGTTGTACATTTTCAGCCACCAATGGGTGAACCTGCCGCTTGCCTTCACTACCAGTAATAACTGAGAAGCCACAAACACCTGATAATATTTGCTCATACAAGGCCAAAGGTATACTTCCACTGCCACCCAAAAACAATGGGAGATTCCGTATTTTCAGGTCGGAGATGCTGATATCTTCAACGGTATCAATCTTGATCCGAATACCTGCAGAGACCTGCCTGCCTGGTTTTATACCAAGATTCGCCAACGCTGCACGCGTTGCAATATATTCGGCACTTCGAATTTTTAGCGGATATAACTCAACATCGTGTGATGTCCGGTACTCACAGGCCGTTTGCATTAATGGTCCAAGTCCGCTTCTGAGTGTTGTCCCCCGCTTGATTTTGAAACCTTCTGCAAGATCACTATCACCACAATCGGGGTGAAGTTGTACAATGGTCATAGATGGCAGGGGAGAAAGATAGTCCGGGTATATCATTTCAATCAGGTGCTGACAAAACTTGGGGAACTCTTCTTCAATTTTCAGTTGTACTCGTGCGGTAAGAAAAGCAAAACCTTCCAGCAAACGCTCAACATACGGATCCGCGCACTCTAGGCCTTCCATTCCCAGTCTACCGGCAATTTTAGGGAAGTTGCGTGCAAACTCCCCCCCCATTTCCCGCATAAAATGAAGTTCGTTATTATAGTGGTGAAGTAATCTGGAATCCATTAGAAATCAGTCAAAATTCTCAGTCAGGGTAAACTCACCACACTCCAGATCAAGTTCGCTACGAAGAACTATCTGGAAAGGTGATGGCTGGCCAAATACAGCACCCTGGATTTCAAAAACCAGCGAGTTATGGCTCATTTCATCAACATTTGAGTGTACTTTCACCTGCAAGGTATTGCGGATAATTCTTGGTTCGAACTGGCGTATAGCCTTCCTTACCGCAAGCTCTATCGTTTTCACCTCAATTGTTGAGGATGTTTGTCCGGAAATATCCGGCAAACCATAATTTAATACTGAGTTCCTGACCTCTGGGTACGCTTCAAGATCAACACATACATCCAGACACACAGAATTAAGCAGCCAGCCGAGATCACGGATAACCGCATTTTTAAACTCCTTATGTCCCATGCTCTGTTGGGCAGTGCTTTCCCGGCTTTTATTTGTCTGCTGATCAGTCAACCGATCCAGTAAGGACGGTTGCAACCTCTCTTTTAACGACCACTGTCCCATATTCAGCTAATCGTCAAATTCAATACTGCGTACCTCAAGGAACGGGTAGTCCTTTTGATCCGTAGTAAATTGGCGTTGCCCGATACCCGTATAAACTTCATCACCCTGTTCAATCCAATCAGTATTGCGAGCCAACAGATGGTTTTCTGTTACCCCATCAATGTCCGGATAGCGTGAGGGTATCATCACGATATGCTTGCCACCATTGGTCAACACCATTTCTGCTGGTTGCCATACAAGATCACGCAAATCGGCTGGTTGCTCAGTATGCAAACTGCGCACACAGGAAAATGGCACCCAGTAATAATGCCCATTAAAAATAATTTCAAAAACGGGTCCCAGCCGTTGATCAGCATCAGCAACCCAAGCAAACGGTTCATCATTAATTTTACCGCTACGGGTATCAGCTTGTGCAAACGCTTGCGCATTCAATCTGGCATATGTAGCAATATTACCATGGGCGAATGCCTGCTGGGCTTCAACCAGCAGAGCCATCCATTCTTCTGGCTCAGAAAAAATTAACGGCTTACTCTTTCCGGAAAATACTGCCTGACGGTGTAACTCGCAATTAATTACATCGGTATAGACCTGCACCAGTGGTGCAACACTCGAATCAAGCTGGCCAGCAAGTTCGAGCTGAATTTTTGCCCGTTCCCATTGACCCAGTATGATCAGCAATTGAAATATAAATACACGCTTGGGTGAATCGGCCGGATGGGCTTTAACCTCTTCGGTTAAAGCCCTGAGAGCCGTATTTACTTTGCCTTGTTGTAATAAACTTTCAGCGCTCGTCATAGTCATCCTCTACTTATTATCCGGTATCGGATCACTCTGATATCCTGAAAATACACCTAATAATGCACCAAGGAAGCTCGTGATAACTTAGACTACTGTCCTAGTAGCTACATTATAGCCGGCATCAATGGAGGCACCTTCTGCCCCTTCACTTTCCTGCGGATAAAACTTCACCATGTATTCTGCAAAGTTAAGTGATATAGACTCATCTCCCATTTCATCCGCTTGACTCCCAGAACTTACACTCGAGATAATGACTTTTTTAAGTATAATTTCCAGCCACTTGACATCCCCACCTTCCGTGCCAGACTTCGTACAGGTCAAGGTGACTTCCGGGAAATGCCTTCCATAACTACAAGCCTTATAGAGGTTTGGGCTGGCCTTATCCATTGTTTTCGTTACTATGAGATCTGCCACATTCCCTGATCCCGCTGCACCACCTGTAGAGTCATGCATATTACTTGGGTTACTGGCACCCCAATTCCAAGAATCACACTTAATTTGGTCTTCATAGCCTGAAACAACGCAATCTCCGTCAATTCCATCTAATTTTAAAAAATTACTCATAACATTATTTCTCCTTATTTGATTAAAAAAATCTTTATAAAACCATTTATAAAACCAAAGCCCTTATAAAACTCTTGTATTACATTTGCGTATTATTTCTAAAGCGCAATTTGTTAACTACCCCGGGCGGATGGTAGCTTGGACACCAACCTTAGGGAAACGGTAAGACCCTCTAGCTGATAGTGTGGGCGTAGATAAAAGCGTGACCGGTAGTACCCCGGATTGCTTTCATCCTCTTCTACAACTACTTCTGCACCAGCCAAGGGCTTGCGGGCTTTTGTAGATTCACTTGAGTTTGAGGGATCACCGTCAACATACTGCTTAATCCATTTATTCAGCCATTTCTGCATATCCTCCCGTTCTTTGAAGGAACCAATTTTATCGCGGACAATACATTTGAGATAATGCGCGAAGCGACAGGTTGCGAACATATAGGGCAAGCGTGCCGCCAGATTGGCATTAGCAGTAGCATCCGGGTCATCATACTCTTGTGGTTTCTGCAGAGATTGCGCACCGATAAAGGCGGCAAAGTCTGAGTTTTTACGATGAATTAATGGCATAAAGCCATTTTTTGCCAGTTCGGCTTCGCGCCTGTCACTAATCGCAATCTCTGTAGGGCATTTCATATCGACACCCCCGTCATCCGTCAGAAAAGTATGAGTCGGCAAGTTTTCAACTGCACCACCTGACTCAATTCCGCGTATGCGCGAGCACCAACCATACTCCTTAAACGCACGATTGATGTTCACACCCATGGCATAAGCTGAATTACACCAAGCATATTTACTCGCATCCGCACCATCGGTTTCTTCTTCAAAATCAAAGCCTTCAACCGGGTCGGTAGCTGCACCATAAGGCTGTCTTGCCAAAAAGCGTGGCAGCGCCAGCCCCAAGTAGCGTGCATCCTCAGATTCACGCAATGAACGCCAAGCGGCATATTCAGGGGTCTGAAATATCTTGGTCAAATCGCGAGGATTACTAAGTTCACTCCATGAATCAAACTGTAAAGTTTTCGGTGAAACAGCAGATATAAACGGACAATGCATAGCGGCAGAAATTTTTGACATTTGCGTCAGGGTTTCTACATCCTGTGGACCGTGATCAAAATAATAGTCGCCGACAACACAGCCAAAAGGTTCACCGCCAAACTGCCCAAACTCTTCCTCGTACATGCGTTTAAACAAAGGACTCTGATCCCAGTTTGTGCCTTTAAATTTACGCAGTGTCTTGTGTAATTCCTTCTTCGAGATCGGCATCACTTTAATTTTAAGTGATTCATCGGTCTCGGTATTATTAACCATATAACTTAAACCGCGCCACGCACTTTCCAATTGCTGAAAGTCCTCGTGGTGCATAATTTGGTTTACCTGATCGGTTAACTTCTGGTCAATGGCCGCAATCATCGCCTCAATTGATTCAACCGCATCGGCTGAAATCAGCGAGGTCTCCTTGAGAGCAAATTCTGCCAAGGTTTCCACTGCTGCAGAAATTTCTTCCTGAGCACGATCAGTTTTGGGGCGAAACTGTTTATCCAGCAATGCTGTAAAATCGCTACTTTCCGCAACAACCGGAGCCGCCTGTTTTGAAGATGCTTGTTTTTCTTTTGCCATGGTTTAACCCTCTTCCTCGGCTTTCGAGTCGTCCGTTTGTTTCGGTGCCGCTACCAGTGATTTCAGCAGTGCGGGATCATTGATGGCATTTGCAATTAACTCTTCCGCACCTGTTTTTCCATCCATATAAGTAACGAGATTTTTGAGCTGATTTCGCGCCTTAAGCAATGTGTTTAGCGACTCAACCTTAGCTGCCACAGCATCCGGAGAAAAATCATCCATACTTTCAAATGTTAAATCAACATTGAGTTGCCCCTCTCCCGTTAGTGTATTGGGAACACGGAATGCCGCCCTAGGTTTCATCGCTTTCATACGCTCATCAAAGTTGTCGACATCAAACTCCATGAATTTCCTTTCGGAAATAGGAGGCAGGGCTTCTTCAGGCTTGCCAGCTAAATCAGCTAACACACCCATAATAAAGGGCAAGTTAATTTGTTTTTCAGCACCGTACAATTCAACATCATATTCAATTTGTACTCGCGGGGCGCGGTTCCGACTAATAAATTTCTGACTGCTTTGCGAACCCATTTTTTTCTCCTAAGTGTTGTCTACTTACTATTCTAGTGCATTTTTGATAAATTACAATCTCAATCTCAATCTCAATCCCAATATCAACTTCTGATGAACATTACTCATGTTGCAAGCTCTTATGGGTCCTTCTTACCGCTAATAATGCGTGCCTGTGCAACCGATTCCGGCAACATGTCTTCAAGGATTTCATAAAATGATTTAGCTACCAGCCGCTGCGCCCGACGCAGAATTAAAGGCACCGGACTGGATGGTTCATGGTTGGTATAATATTCGCAAATTCTATCAATTGAGCGAATAACATCATTTCGATTATTAATAGCACTGCTGAGCGGGGCGCCGGTTACAACTGCTTCCGCGCCATCTTCGACTACCGTATCAACCAAAGCGACCGGAGCATAAGTGCCGAGTACATGCTGTATATCTTTTAAAGATCTTAATGTGGTATCCATATCCAGCACGGTGGCATTTTCTGTAAGCCTCCCCCACAGTTCGACTGTTTTACTGAGTTGATCAATAAGATCATTAACGGTATTGTTTAATCCTGTTAAATCTTCAGGATTGGCATCGACAAATGCCCCCTGGATAATAGCAATATCCTGAACATGCTCACCCTCAGTAGCTTGGGTTTTTCCTTCTGCGAGTTCAATGTCCTGCAAGGAGAAACCACCCACACCTTTAAGTTCAACCAGCGTGGAACGCTCTATACCAACACTGACAAGGCGACGATCATTGAGAACCTGCAAAACATTAAAGCGCATAGTCGCATCATTGTTATCCTCGGTATCAAGCTCTGGGTAAATACTTTCCCAGAAAATCTCCATACATGCATTTAAAGCCTCTAGTGCATCCCTGAATGCTGACAAACCAAATGTATGTAAATTTGCTATAGCTACATATGATAACACCCGCAGATCGCGAGTTTGTTTGAGAAGTTCACCGGCTTGCCTACCAACCCCTTTCCAGTCTGGCCCCACAGCGGGGATTACAGTATCACCAAATTCCTGTTCGGCCGTGGCTTGCAGCAACGACTCCATTTTCTGAAAGGCTGCATCGTATTCCAGATTTTCCCCACAGGGCTTCTCTGCACTAACAGGTTGGATTAATTCTTTAGCAGAAAGACCCATAACAAATACTCCCCCTTCAGCACCAAGTAACCATTACTCAAATTAGAACTGCTCCAAACAGAGTTTACATACTGTGCATTGAGTATGTACTATAGATAGCTTATGTACTATATATATACTATATTAAGATGGTAAATTGTAATTTTTTACGCTCGTTAAATTGTTTTCAATTACTAAAAATTAATAAAACTATACACTATCTATACACTATAGTATAGTTCTGGTGTTTACAAGTTTAGTACTGGGAACCATTGTGAAACTGAAATAATTAAGCATAAAATCAACTGTCTATAAATTAATATATTTCGACATACAAGTACTATCTCAGCGGGGGTAACTGATGAATCATCCTAAAATAAAAAAATATTTTGTTACCAACAAATCCAATTTGGGTCACAATGGCTGCATGTTGATCATTAAGGAGACTCTGATTAAATCATGCAATTGACTCTTAAAATCGTCAGCTACCAACGGTTAACACCCGGACAGCAGGACCACTTCAATGCAAAGTCCAATACCTTTAGTATTGGCCGAAGTGCAAACAATGACTGGGTTATCCCGGATCCACAAAGGTTCTTATCCGGTGTGCATTGCAGAATACATTACGAGGGTGATGTGTTTTATATAACCGATACAAGTACTAACGGTGTCTTTATTAATGGTTCCAGTCAGCGTCTTCAGCGAGATACTTCCGTCGCATTAAACAACCGAGATACAATTCGGATCGGTGATTATGAGTTTGAAGTAATTTTCAACAACAGTACTACATCTCTCCCGCCTGCAGAAATTGAATCCAATGCTATTAACCAGAGCGTTTCCAATGACGACGACCTGTCATCAGACCCGTTTGTAGATTTGGCTCCAAGCCCTCAACCAACATCAGCAGATCTTACATTCGATGATGATTTGCAAAAAGAAATCAATACCCCTCTGGCTCAATTTGATAACAATCTTGATGTCAATGCTATCAGCATTGACAGCCTGATGGATCTTGATGAACTGGAGGAACTAGAAAGTGAGTCGCTATCAGCAGACCGTTTGCGCGAGAACCACTCACCAATAAACGATGTATTTACCCCGGCAAACAAAGATTCAAAACCTGTGCCTAGACTACCCCTGCCTGATGTTCACACAGAAAACCAGTGTGCAGCAGAAGCGATACCAGATAACTGGGATAAAAGTACCGGCATGCTAAAAAGCCCCGAGCGCCAGTTGGAAGCGCAGCCTGAAGATAACTTTGAATGCTCAGGATTCTGGGATGAGCTAAGCGAAGAAGATTCAGAAACTGAACCGACAGCTGATATAACGCAGGAGAAGCCGGAGAAAATCAAAGCCGATAACGAATGCACCTCAGCTTATACAGAGCTTGTGTCGTCGGCTCAAAAACCAGACAATCCACCGAAACAAATACCTCAAAGAGCTGAAAGCAATCCTGAGGCCGTCATCCAAAATGTTATTCCACCAGCTGAGCTTAGCGCAACAAACAATGACTCACTGGTCGCCTTTGCAAAAGGAGCCAACTTAAACATAAGTCATTTTGAGAGCATAGATGAAACTGAATTATTTGAACAAATAGGTCGAATGATGCTTGAGTTCACAGGAGGACTGGTAGAAACATTGAGTGGGCGCACTCATATCAAGAGTGAATTTCGACTTGACCAGACCATGATTCGACCGATAGCAAACAACCCCTTCAAGTTTTCCACTTCCCGCTCATCAACCCTGCAACAACTTCTCGACAGTAAAAACTCTGCCTATATGGCTGGAACTGAAGCTATTCAGGAAGGCTTTGATGATGTAAATGCCCACCAAATGGCTGTGGTTGCCGGGATGGAAGCGGCTCTAGAAGACATTCTCAAGCGCTTTAAACCTGAAACCCTTGAAGCGCGTCTGGAGTCAGATTCAATTCTAGACAATTTTCTGCCCGGCGGAAAAAAAGCAAAATACTGGGATATTTTTAAACTACTGTTTGACCAGTTAGCCGGTGAAGCCGAAGATGATTTTCAACAATTATTTGGCCGGAAATTTTCGCAGGCATATGAAAAACAACTCAGCCGATTAAAAGATACACATCAGGAAATATAAAGGAATACAACATGCGAAAAGATATCACAAGACCAACAGCTATACTCCGGATGCTAACCCTCAGCATTATTGTGACAACGATCCTAGTTATGCTCAGTGCCTGCGGTAGTGCCCCGAAACGGGAAAAAATCGGCTTACAAATAAGTGCTTCAAGTGATGTAAACCCTGATCAGCAGGGACGACCATCGCCCATTATCTTGCATGTACTGGAATTAAATTCTGAAGAACAGTTCAACCGACTGGACTACATGTCCCTGACCCAATCTTCCGGCACCGCTCTCGGACCGGATCTGCTGGGAAAAACCCGGCTCGTTTTATCACCGGGAGACAGTCAACAATTACCACTGGAACTCAATCCGCAAACTACATTCCTAGGTCTGGTTGCCGGCTACAGTAATATCGATAATGCAACCTGGCGAACCAGCATTGCCATTTCTCAAGGAAAAACCGATGGTTTGCGCATCAGCCTTGGCCAGAAATCAATCACTACCAATGTAAAAAATTAGGGAGCGGTTAATACAATGTCATGGACTTCAAAAATCGCTTGGTCGGAAGGTATGTTCCTTCGGCCCCAGCACTTTCAACAAAATGATCGTTACCTGGAAGCACTGATCCAGAACCGCTGTAGTCCAATGCGGCCTTATTCCTGGGGTATCGAAGAACTAGAGATAAATCCTGAAGCACTAAGCCTAGGGAAATTAGAAATTGCAAAATGCAGTGCCATTTTACCTGACGGGACAACTCTTAATATTCCTTACGCCGACCTTCCGCCGATTCCCATCGAACCGGGGAAAAACACCAAGGATGAATATATTTACCTGTGTTTAATCGGTAAGCGACCGAATGCAACCGAGTCGAATCGTGAAGATGATGATAATCAAAATGCTCGCTACAGAATTGAAGTTTCTGAAATTCGCGATACCAGCCTGCCTGAAGACTCCAATGCTCCCATTGAGCTTGCTCGAAAGAATCTATTACTATTAACACAAAGTGAAGAACGCACAGAGTATGCATGCATCTGTATCGGCCGTATTATCGAAGTACGCAGCGATAAGCGCTTGGTGATGGACGAATCTTTCATTGCTCCCACACTCGACTGTCGAAACAACAAGCAACTCTCTGGTTTTATAGAGGAAATTCAGGGCCTATTAAAACAACGGGCTGAAGCCATTGCCGTGCGTCTTAATACTACCGAGGGAGGTGCAGCAGGCACCGCCCAGGTCGAAGATTACATGCTGTTGCAACTCATCAATGGTTATGAGCCAGTGTTTGCTCATATAGGCAGCCTGCCCGCCTACCATCCTGAAGCGTTATTCCGGCTTTGCCTGAAGTTGGCCGGCGAACTTGCTACATTCACCACTGCGGATAGCCGTCCATCTAAAATCGGAGAATACATCCACACTGACCTGACCACCACATTTACACTCATGATGACAGAATTGCGCCGCTCACTGGGTGTGGTGTTTGAACACAGTGCCGTTCAAATCCCATTTAAACACTATAAAAAAGTGGGTATTAGCCTTGCTATCGTCAGTGATAAATCATTATTTGATAATGCGGTATTTGTACTCGCGGTCAAAGCAGATATGGCGACAGAAAAATTACGCCGGCAGTTCCCTCAACAGTCTAAAATCGGACCTAAAGAAGTTATGAAACAACTGATTACTTCACAGCTTCCGGGCGTTGAACTGGAGGCCTTACCTGTTGCGCCCCGGCAAATCCCATTCCATTCCGGATTTACCTATTTCGAACTAAACAGGCGTAGTGAGCTGTGGCAGAAAATGCCTGCTTCAGCTGGGCTTGGTCTTCATCCGGGCGGTAAATACCCGGGACTCGAACTCGAACTCTGGGCGATACGAGGTTAACCGGCATGCCCCACAACGATGACCCCTTCTTCGATATGGATGATGAACGAACCATCATCAAGCCTAACCCCGGTGGTAGAAAAAAAACTACAGCTGACAGAAGGCAAACCACAGCACAACCGGAGCGAAAGCTTGAATTATCCGGCAGACCGGGCCTCAATCCACTGGAGAAATCCACGGCGATACTGCTCAACCTCCTGAGCCAGATACGCAATACCAGCTCGCACCCAAACCCCAATGAGCTACACAAGCAACTGGCTGCAGAAATACAAAGTTTTGAAGCAAATGCCCAACGCGAAGGAATTGCGCCAGAAACGATTTATATCGCCCGCTATATTCTTTGTTCAACCATTGATGAGTTCGTAATGAGTACACCCTGGGGTTCTGCCAGCATCTGGAGTAAACAAAGCCTGCTGAGTCTTTTCCATAAAGAAACCCATGGGGGCGAACGTTTTTTTCAAATGCTGCTAAAACTCAAACAGAATCCGGCGAAAAATATTTATCTGCTGGAACTTCTATATATTTGCCTGGCACTTGGCTTTCAAGGACGCTATCGGGTAACCAGTGATGGTATTGCTGAATTGGCGGAAATACGCACGGATTTGTATCACATAATCCGTAATCAGCGTGATGAGCCAGAGCCTTCGTTATCCCCGCACTGGGAAGGCCTGAAAAAATCTGCCAGCGTAAAAGCCGCGTTAATTCCTGCATGGCTAGCTGCCAGCCTGGTATTCTTGTTATTGGTGGGGGTTTTCAGTCTATGGCGCCTAAGCCTTGGAAATTATGTTGATCCGGTACACGCAAACTTAATGAATATTGGCCGTGAAGAGTCCCTGCTGCCTACACGCCTGCTAGCCCCGCCGGCACCCGTTAATATACCTGACCCGAGCCCTCCCCGGTTCGCATTGCGTGAATTCCTCAGCCCAGAAATTAGTGAGGGCTTGGTCACAGTCACTGAGTTTCCTGATCGTATTGTCGTCCTAATTCCCGGTGATAACCTGTTTGGCTCCGGTAGTGAAATTATCAACAAAGATTACCACGCTATTATTCAACGCATTGGTAAGGGTCTTGAGCAAACCAGTGGTCGCGTCATGGTTATTGGGCATTCTGACAATGTACCAATGCGTAACAACCGCCACTTTGCCTCCAACTTTGAACTCTCCCAAGGGCGGGCTGAATCCGTAGTTTCATTGCTGGAAGAAGACCTCAGTAAACCCGGGCGGCTGATGGCAGAAGGTCTCGGAGATACAAAACCGCTTGTGCCGAATACCAGCGCCAGTGGCAGGGCTAAAAATCGCAGGGTAGAGATCACCCTTCTAGAGAGGGATCGCGGGTCATGATGTCGATGATTGTTTCAAGAATGATGTCTATGGGACTGCACATATTGATGGGCCTGGGAGCTCTGGCATACATGATCTGGGCCTGGGGGCCGATGATAAAGATCGGTGATGTAGCACCACTCAGGTCGGTTGCAGCACGCGCCACCCTGATTATTTTAATATTTTCAGTCTGGGGGCTGATTAAACTTTTCCGGGCGTGGAGGGATAAAAAGAAAAACAGCCAGATCAGTAATGACCTGGCTGCATCCGCAAATACCGTTGATCCATCAGCAGAACAATCTGCTGAAGAACTGGCGACCCTGAAGGAGCGTTTTGAAGCCGCCCTAAGCACATTGAAGAAAAGTAATGTTAACGGTCAGAAAACGCGTTCAATTTATCAATTACCCTGGTACATCATTATCGGGCCACCAGGCTCCGGAAAAACAACACTACTGGTAAATTCAGGTCTACAATTCCCTCTGGCTGAGAACATGGGATACTCAAAAGTTCAGGGGATCGGCGGCACCCGGTATTGTGATTGGTGGTTCACAAATGAAGCAGTAATGATTGATACTGCGGGTCGTTATACCACCCAAGATAGTAACCGGGAAGTTGATAACAAAGCTTGGTTAGGCTTTCTTAAGCTACTGAAAAAACACCGTAGAAGACGGCCGATCAATGGCATCATCCTAGCAATAAGCATGGAGGAACTGTTAGGCCAAGATGAAGCGGAGCGCGAACAAACTGCCATGGCAATTAGCAATCGAATACAGGAACTATATGAACAGCTTGGCATTCGCTTCCCGGTTTATTTAATGCTCACAAAATGTGATCTTATGGCCGGGTTTATGGAGTTCTTTAATGATCTTGATCGACACGAACGCTCCCAGGTTTGGGGATTCACCCACGCTTTAGAAGATGATCCGCTGCAACAATTCAACTCTGAATTTGTAGCTCTGCAACAGCAACTTGAAAGTCGTCTGGTACAGCGCTTGCAGGATGAACGCGATGTTTCCAGACGCGAACTGATATACAATTTCCCACTGCAAATGGCTGCTACACACACTGCCATTAATGAGTTTCTGCAGCGGGTTTTCAAACCAAGCCGCTACACCACCACACCCTTACTACGCGGCATTTACTTTACCAGTGGAACCCAGGAGGGCACACCGTTCAATCGCATTATGAGCCAGCTCGCGGGTAATTTCGGTCTCAGCCGTTCGGCAACCCAGAGCAGCCCTTCGAAAGGCAAAAGTTACTTTATTAAAGATTTATTAAATAAAGTAATATTTTCCGAATCCGGCCTTGCTGGGTCTAACTTAAAGGCAGAACGGTTTTATACGCTGGCTAAAAAAACAGGTATTATGGCTCTCATCGCCTTACCCATTGTTCTAAATATCGGTTGGTGGATTAGTTACAACAATAACAAAGAACTGGCAAACGCGGTAGACACAGCTGCAATAGAAGTCAGTAGTGATGTACAAAAAGTCTCACCCCGTGATGCCTCCTTAAACGGGATCCTGCCCCTGCTTAATGAAGCTCGTGCTATGCCTACCGGCTACACAGCCAAAAGGGAGTCAACACCTGTCAGTCGACGCCTGGGTCTATACCTGGGCAAACGCCTTGGGGATAACGGTAGCATCCCCGCATACCAACGCATTTTAGAAAATGGTTTCCTGCCACGCTTGATGGTGCGTATGGAGCAAGTACTGAAAGATAGCATGCAAAATCCAGATAAACTCTATCAAGCTCTTAAAGCCTATCTCATGCTGGCAAATCCTGAACGCATGGACCGTGATTTTATTTCCACCTGGATACACAACGACTGGGATACAACACTGTCACGAAGAATGAGTGCTGAGCAAATAGCACAACTGCACGACCACCTTGATGCACTGCTTGAAATGAACCCGTTAAGCCTGCCATTTGATCTGGACAACAACCTCATAATGACAGCCCGTGGGATGCTTGCCAATACGACCCTGGCTGATCGTATATATGCAGTCATTAAGTCAGAGTACCTGCACAAGGGCACAGAGTTTACCATCCCCACCGCAGCAGGCAGGGACGGTGCCAGAGTTTTTATCCACGCAAGCGGCACACCGATCAATCAGGGGGTTCCTGCCCTGTTTTCACCCGAAGGCTATACTCAGATGTATCTGCCGGCAGAATCACGCTTTGTTGCCGAAATGGAAGATGAATCCTGGATATTTGCCACCAAAGCAAGACAGGTACCAGAAAATGAGTTGACCGCAGCAATCCGCAGAAATTACCTCTACGACTACACGGGGACCTGGGTCGCATACCTCAATGATATACGTATCCGGCCTTTTACCAGCCTTCAGGAAGCTGCTGAAATTTTACGGATTCTAAGTGCTGATGATTCGCCTTTAGGCTTGTTACTAAATAATATTTCACAGGCAACCAGCTTAGTACCAGAACAGGAAGTATCAGTTAACGAGGATGACAGCACCTCTTTAAGCGAGCGTATTGAGGAAATATTTCGTTCAAACAGTGGTAATAATTCAATATTGCCGGATCCAGTGCTGGTTGATCGAAGCTTTGCCGGCTTACACGCACTTACAAAGTCACGACAAAATGGTCCCTCTGCCCTAGATAGCCTGTTCAACGACTTGCAGGAATTGTATATTTATGTAGATCAACTGGCGAAAAGCTCCAGTGACCAGTTAATTTCCGGTTTACAAGGTCAAGCCAGCACTGCCATCAGTCGGGTAAGGCAGCGGGGTCAACGCAGCCCTGATCCAGTGAGTAACTGGGTAGCATTACTGGTTTCCGATAGTACTATGCTGATTGCCGGTGGTGCTGCAGCACATATCCAAGCTGCTTGGTCTGCAGATATTGTTCCCTTTTGCAGACAGGCCCTTAATGGCAGATATCCCTTTAATAAAAATTCTCAGCGCGAGGTTCAAATCCGTGATTTCGGGGCTTTCTTTGCGCCCGGTGGTATGCTGGATAGCTTCTACAATAAATATCTTTTGGACATAGTTGATACCACTAGTACCCAGTGGAAATTAAAGACAAATGTGGCCAACAACATCAGTATTTCCAGCGCCTCATTACGGCAAATTCAACGCGCCAAGAAAATCCAGAGTGCATTTTTTGCTAGTGGCGATAAAACTCCCGCAATATCATTTAACTTACGCCCAGTACGAATGGATCCGGTGACAACCAATTTCATGCTGAATATCAACGGTCAAGGAATAAATTACAGCCATGGCCCGATATTTAATGAATCCTTTGTCTGGCCAGGCGATGGTAATTTAAACCAGGTTCAAATTCAGTTTAATCCCATGCCGAGCAGTGGGCGTTCGGGCCGGACCTTGGTTGGACCCTGGTCATTTTTTCGCTTATTGGATACTTCTGGCATTTCCCGTTCAAATACACCCGAAACTTTCCAGACACGATTTGAACTGGATGACCGCTGGGTAGAGTATGAAATCAGCGCAAATAGTGCATACAATCCATTTAACTTACCAGAATTACGATCCTTCCGCTGCCCGGCTCAGTTATGAATACCAGCGAAACATTCATCGAATTGGGGTTTTATGGGAAATTACCAGGCTATGGTGACTTTATCCAAAAACGCCTACCTCAGAGTTTTATCAATCCCTGGCATCAATGGTTACTCTCAGGAATGCAGGCGCAGCGGGAGAATGACGCGGAAAACTGGTTATCCTATTATCTAAACTGCCCGGCTTGGTGCTTTGTACTGAGCGCAGGTATTTGCGGTAAACAGGCGGTTACCGGAGTGACAATTCCCAGTGTTGATAAGGTCGGCCGATATTTTAATTTCACAATGGCTGCAACACTACCTGAAGAAATTGAACCTGCAAGCTTTGCAATTAAACACTACCAGTGGATAATGGATATCAAAGACCTCGCACTTTCAATTTTGGATGATGAAATGGATCAACAAGAGATTGAACAATCCATAAATTCCAGGTCACTAGATTTAAGTTACTCAACTGGACCTAGATCCACCTTTGCAATTAACAAGCAACAAATACATGTTGTTTACCCTGAAGAAACCAGCATAAACACTCAGGTTCCCGGGTTGTTAGATAAATTACTATCACGGGAACTTGGTTGCTATGGTCTCTGGTGGCATAAAGGTTCCTCACAGGTATCAGCACAGGCCGTTGCTTGTGCTGATATGCCCTCCCCGCAAACATATCTTGGTTTGATAATTAATCGTTCCGACTTATCGACTTCACAACGAGCTGCTACAGAACCGGAAACTGATTACATCGATGAACTATTTTCCAATAGAGAATGAAACGCTATGATGTTTAAATCAAGTGCCATCACTCATGTAGGAATGGTGCGTGAGTTAAATGAAGATGCTTTCCTAGAGCGTTCGGATATTGGTGTTTGGGCTGTGGCAGATGGCATGGGTGGTCATGTGGCCGGTGATGTAGCCAGCAAAGCTGTGACTGATGCTATCAAAAAACTTCAAGCTGAACCTGAGTTCACTGAACTAGTTGCTGCAACAAAGCATTGCCTGCAGGCAGCAAACCAGCAGTTACGTGAACAGGCATCAAACTACGAAGGTGACAGAGTCCCGGGTAGCACTGTGGCGGCACTCGTTATCAACGGTCGTCAGGGGGCTGTAGTCTGGGCTGGCGACAGTCGCATATACCGACATGCAAATCAGCAACTTGTACAGTTAACCAGAGACCATTCACATGTTCAGGAGCTCGTAGACCAAGGCTTACTCAAGCCAGAAGATGCTGAGTCGCATCCCATGGCCAATGTAATTACCCGGGCAATAGGAATATTTGACGAACTGGATCTCAGCGTTCAGCTATTTGATGTAAACACGGGAGATCAATTTTTGCTGTGTTCCGATGGTCTGAGCCGGATGGTTTCTGATCCCGAAATTGAAACTATCATGGCAAATAAAAACCCTAAAGATACGATTCAATCACTCTTACACACAGCCCTTGTGAGGGGCGCACCAGATAATGTCACATTGATCTGTTTACACGACGGCGATATTAAAGCTGCTGAAGACAAGGAAAACGAAGAGAACGATGAATCTACTATCGTTTTCCCAGGATTTTCACCAAATTAGCAACTATCACATAGATGATTAAGTTCATTGCCACTGTTACACCCCAATCCCCAGTAGGAATATCAAGTTAACACTCAGGTGCCGACAAAAAAGAAAGGTGCGCCTGCATGACCGGTGTTTTTGATTTCGGCAAATTCCGGCTCTTGATCAATATTCAGTGACGATGCGCTAACTTGCACGCCACGATTTACCCGATGATATAGCATCCAGCCTTCAAGCACGCCACGATTATTTTCCAGTACATTGATCAAATGATTGGCAAATATTGAATGCGTACCACCGCCACCGTCAAGTACAGGCTTGGTGCCCCCGGATGTCATTGCAGTGCGTGATTTTTTTGCCGTAAAAATTTTATAATATTTGTCTGGTTTGCGTGCCTGAATGCTGTCATTTCCGTTGCGGGTAGCCATGGAGTTACTTGCCAATTGCGGGATATTGATATTGCTAGTCAATGTTCCTGAATAACACGAATCCGCTATTACCATAATATGTTTGGCTGACATGGAGTTGATAAAATCAGTCACCTGAATATTTGATATCCAGTTTGTTTGATCGTTCGGCATAGCATCTACCGGCAACCAGTGCCCGCGATTATTACTACGATCCAACTCTCCATGACCAGCATAGTAGATTAAAAAATTATCATCCTTGCTTAATTTTCCACGATACTTATTAAGGGCCTGTAAAATAGTATATCTGTCGGCATTCAATAGCACTTCAGTTTTAAAGCCATATTGCTTTCTTAATATTTTCGCAATGGCCTCTGCGTCGCTACGGGGAGTTTTAAGATCGGGTAAGTTTGGGTAATTGTTGTTACCTATAATCAGTGCATAATAATTCCCAAAATTGATGTTAGGAATTACTGAGTTTTGAGTAACGATTGAAGGCAAGGGTGCTGCGCCTCGCATGGCCAAAGCTGCACTGTCATTTAATTCTGCCTGCAGTGTGCGGAACCGCTCCAACTCCCGGTTGATCGCGCTAATTTCCACACGGAGAGCGGCGTTCTCTCCCTGTGATCTAGCCAGTCCTATGGCGCTGTTACCGAGTTGAGACTCAAGTTCTGACATACGACTTTGGGTTTTCTTGTCGGTGCTGGTGCGGATGAGGTCTATTTGATTTTTTTGTTTATCTAGTTCAGTTTGTTGTTGTGAAATCAGCGTGTTACTGCGTGCAAGTTCGCTCTGAGCAGATTGCAACTGGTTTTTACTAATCTGTAATTTATCCTGCACAGACTGTTGCTGAAGCAGGGCAATGTCGGCACTATCCCGCCACTGCTGTTTATGTTTGGAAAACTCCATTTTTTCCGTTTTAATTTGTTGGTTCTGACTAGAAATTTCTTTCTCTAAAAAGCTAATGCTATGTGAGCTTTCTTCCAGATCGACTTGTTGCTGCTGAATGATTGCAGTGAGACTTGCAATTTTTTGTGTTTCGTCTGTATTGTTCCTGGCAACCTTAAGGTTTTCCCTTAAACTTACCATCTGACTGTTTTTAGCCTGTAGATCCGATTGTTTTTGACTGAGTTTCGATACCAGTCCAGCATTTTGCCTTTCCAATCTAGCGATGGCCTCGTTTTGTTGTGTCGAAATAGATTGGAATGACTTTTGTGCGCCTTGTTCATTATCAAGGCGGTAGGCTAATTCCGCTTGTTGCCGATCCATTGCAATCCTCATTGCCTGCACTTGCTTTTGCTTTGTGGAGAGTAGTGTTTCTTTTTCTTGGATCTGGCGGTTAAGCTTTGATATTTCAGCAACTCCACTAGCTGAGGTCTTGGGGTACTCTGCACGAAAGCGCAGGTGTTCCAGTTCCCGGGTAGAGTTATCTAGTTCAGTAATTTGGAGGTTAATTTTACTACGGGATGTTTGCAGGTTCTTATTGAGATGCTCTATTTCAATATTTTTTTGCGCCAGAGTTTTGCGTAAACCTTCAGCCTCAGCTTCAATTTCATTGAGGTTTGAGGAAAATGTCAGTTCATCCTCACCAAGCCCGGTTGCTTTTCTGTACCAATTTAATGCCATCAGCTCATCTTTTGTAACACCAAGACCTTTTTCATACATGCCTCCAATATTCATCTGGGCACGATCATAGCCCTGTTCTGCAGCCTGCATATACCATTTCAGTGCTGTAGCGTAGTCCGGTTGGGTGCCTAAGCCTTTCTCAAACATTTCACCCACATAAGTTTGCGCCTTGGCATCACCAGACTTTGCCTGAGGTAGCCAGACCTTCAATGCCGTTGCATAATTTGCACGGTCATAGGCAACATATTCACCACCGCGAATTTCACAATTTGCACCACTGGTCTTGATTGGCCTGCGGGCACTTTGGTAACGGGTTCCCCCTCCAAGCTGTCGAATTTTACCCGGCAGCATGCAATCAACAATCAGCAGTTGATTGGCATCCTGTGAAGGTTTGGATTTTGCCTGTAACTGTTCGTAGCCTAAGGATGAAGCAAAGGAAATGCTAAAGGTTACTAAAATAACCAACCCGCTTTTAACTGAATAAAACATAGTAATTCAACTCATTAACATTAATTTAAAAAGTATAATATATTGTACTGCTATACTGCATGAAATAATCAAATATTAATTTAATCATAGCAGGTTCAGTGCTATTCCGCTTTGCCGCTCTCAATCGGTGGTTTCGGAGCTCAATACTGAGCCTGCATGTTCCTCTGTTAACGCTTAACCTTTGGCCTCGCGACCAACGGCTCATCACTCAAGGTCTCAGCGGGTGGTTAATCCTTGCTGAGTAAAGGGCTTTCACCTCCAATCTTCTGCCGATTTAGCTCGACGCTCTGCCTGTCCTCGGGTTTTACCCGGGTTTTGGATTCTAGGCGTTATTATGTGGTTGGTTATGGCGAAACCCAGCCGATTGCCAGTAACGCAACTTCGATTAGCAAAGCCTCCAACCGTCGTCTGGAAATTGAAATTTCACCGTTGACCGAGGGTTAAGGCGGTAGCTTTTATTTTTTGTCTGGTGCTATTAGCGGTGCCGAAGTGCGGGCGAGATTGAACGCGCGTATCAGTTTACCAGCTTCAGCCGTGGTGATCATTCCGGTAGCGCCCAGCAAGCTGGCGATGGCCGGGCCGACAAGTAGAGCATTAAAGCCCAGGTTGATGATCCCGTTTATCAAG
>JAKITK010000021.1 GCA_021648125.1 Lysobacterales bacterium | reverse complement strand
CATGCTCGCGGGTGCAGTATTACTCAGTTTTTTGCGTTAGGTTTTTACCTTAGGATAATTCAATGGCTCAAAGTGTTGCCATTCTCGGTGCCCAATGGGGTGACGAGGGCAAAGGAAAAATTGTTGATCTTCTCAGTAAGAAGGTTAATGCCGTGGTGCGTTTTCAAGGCGGACATAATGCCGGACATACGCTGATAATTAATGGTAAAAAAACGGTGCTGCATTTAATTCCCTCGGGCATATTACAACCTGGGGTAGAATGCATGATCGGCAACGGTGTCGTGCTTTCTCCTAGCGCTTTGAAGACTGAAGTAGATGCGCTTGAGGCCAAAGGCGTTGATGTATTTTCGCGTCTAAAAATTTCCTCATCCTGCCCAATCATTATGGGATATCACGAGTTAATTGACAGCGCGCGTGAAAAAGCTCGTGGTAAAGAAGCTATCGGCACCACAGGTCGCGGTATTGGTCCGGCGTATGAAGATAAAGTCTCGCGCAGAGGGATTCGCTTTGCGGACTTGCTCAATGCGAAACGACTTGAAAAGAAGCTTGATCAAATCTTGGATTATCACAATTTTGTGCTCGAACATTACTATCAGATTGAACCGTTAAACCCTGGAATGGTATTAGATAATGCGCTGCAGCTGGGCGCTTGTTTTGCCGATATGATGATCGATGTCAGTGGACGCTTACACCAATTGCGTGATGCGGGTAAAAACATCCTGTTTGAAGGCGCGCAAGGCAGCTGGTTGGACATTGACCACGGCACTTACCCTTATGTTACCTCATCGAATACAACAGTGGGTGGCGTGTGTACAGGCAGCGGCGTAGGTATCGATGCGGTTGATTATGTATTGGGCATTGTCAAAGCCTATACCACCCGTGTTGGTAGTGGCCCATTTCCTACAGAACTGTTCGATGATGTTGGCAGCCGACTTGCCGATCGTGGTCACGAGGTAGGTGCAACCACTGGTCGTGCACGCCGTTGCGGTTGGTTGGATGCCGTTGCTACTGCAAGAATGGTGAAGGTAAATGGTATGACCGGCCTTTGTGTTACCAAGTTGGATGTTTTGGATGGTTTTAAAGAATTAAAAATCTGTACAGCCTACAAACTTAATGGTGAACTTATTAGGCATATCCCTCTGGATGCCGAAGACTGGGATCTAATAGAACCCGTCTATGAAGTATTTCCAGGCTGGCAGGAAAACACTCGCGGAATTAATGAACTCGAAAAGCTGCCAGCTAACGCTCGGGCCTATCTGCAGGCCATGGAGGATTTTTGCGGCGCGCCTATTCATATGGTTTCGACCGGACCGGAGCGCAGCGAAAATATTATTATTCGCTTCCCTTTTGACTAAACGGTATGAACCTTACAAAATCTGTCAGACTCAATAGCAGCAAATAGTCCTGTCTAGTGCTTTTATGAAGGGCTGTCGTTTGTAGGAAATATCCTACACGAACTATAGTCTAATGACTCTATTTAATTCCATTCGCTGTTGTTATTATACCCCGCATCAGCTTCAACTCTGGTAGCTGAGTCTAGTTTCTTAGCAGGACATTGAGAGAATCTGAGCTGAAAAAAGAGGGTAAAGGGGGAGCCAGTCATTGACTGGCTTTTTTTTATCTTTATTTGGTGCAGCTGCTCATCTAGGTGGCGTCTTCCCGGAACGGCGTAAGCAGTCCTGAGAATAGAATTTCGATTAAGACTTTGTAGTATTTGTTTCGCAACTACATCGAAGATTAGATGTTTTGTTTGGGACGCTAT
Source organism: Lysobacterales bacterium (assembly GCA_021648125.1). Classification (GTDB taxonomy): domain Bacteria; phylum Pseudomonadota; class Gammaproteobacteria; order Xanthomonadales; family SZUA-36; genus SZUA-51. The sequence goes on along the minus strand of JAKITK010000021.1, from coordinate 43,690 downwards.
CAATTCCACTCCCAAATTGCATAATATGATGTAAAGCGGTCAAGTTTAATCAGTAATTAGGTGCTGAATTAAACCTTTACTCAAGTAGTTCGCACTGAAGTTGCCGATGCGTATAACTAGCGACAGCAGGGGCCTTTCAAGAGTAAAGTAGTAACGCACATATAGAAAAAAGCCCTGAATTAACAGGGCTTTAGAATCAAGTGTGGTGCCGAGAAGAGGACTTGAACCTCCACGAGCTAATGCTCACTGACACCTGAAGCCAGCGCGTCTACCAATTCCGCCATCTCGGCAAATGCCGGGACAAGGGGGGTAGTCCCGGCAAGGTGGATCGAGGAAAAGGGGGGAAACCTCGATCCGGGGATCAATTTACCTGTCCTGCAGGGGCTTGTCAATACCCAATTGCTAGTATCTTAGGGGGACAAATGCCGGTAAGCTTTAAGGGCAACGAGTATAATTGTCTGTATGGAAAATAAAACACTGAATACCCCCATTGCGGGGTCACAATAATTATGTCTAAGACTGGTCATTTTAATGTAGCAATCCCGTCCCGGGAGCAGATTATTACCGATCTGGAAGCCGCAGGAAAGCCGCTTAAACGCCGCCAGATTGCACAATTGTACGATCTCAACGAGAGCGAAGAGCGTGAGGCTATTCGCCGCCGGCTACGCGCAATGGTGCGGGATGGGCAATTGATAGAAAATCGCCGGGGCGCCTATGGCCTTGTCCGCAATATGGATTTAGTCAGTGGTCGGGTACAGGCACATACCGATGGTTTTGGCTTCGTTATTCCAGATGAAGGTGGTGAAGATCTGTTTTTATCTTCCCGGGAGATGCGCCGGGTATTACACCGAGACAGGGTGCTGGCCAATGTCATCGGAGTTGATCAACGGGGGCGTAAAGAAGGCACAGTAGTAGAAATACTCGAACGCGCCAATAAACATATTGTCGGTCGTTTTATCGAGCGCGGCGGGGTGGCCATGGTCGAGCCGGATAATGTGCGTATTACTCAGGATGTACTGGTGCCGTTGGACCAAACACTTGCAGCCAGGCCGGGACAGGTGGTGGTAGTAGAAATAGACAAGCAGCCGGGATATCGGCAACCACTCATTGGCCATATTACCGAGATACTCGGCCGTAGCGGTGCACCCGGTATGGCAGTTGAAATCGCGATTCGGAATTTTGATTTGCCGATAGAGTTTCCAAAGCAAGTGCTGGCCGAGGCCGAAGCTTTTGGTAATGAAATCGACCATAGCAGCGCGGAAGTTTTTCGTGGGCGTAAGGATTTACGCAAACAATTACTGGTCACCATTGACGGTGCCGATGCTCGGGATTTTGATGATGCCGTGTTCTGTCAGCCGAATGCTAACGGCTGGCAACTAGTTGTAGCGATAGCGGATGTATCGGCTTATGTTACCCCAGGTTCAGCACTCGATAAGGAAGCCTTGGATCGCGGTACTTCAGTATATTTCCCCAACCGGGTTTTACCGATGCTGCCCGAAGCCTTGTCAAACGGCATGTGCTCATTAAAGCCGCAGGTCGACCGCTTGTCGATGGTCTGCGATATGCAAATTGACCAAGGTGGCAAGGTAAAACGCTCGCGGTTTTACCGTGCGTTGATTCATTCCCATGCCAGGCTCACCTACGATCAAGCTTGGGAAATGGTCTCGGCAAGCGATAAACCTGCCAATGCCGACCGCCAATCAATGCCGGAAGTAGCAGTCATGCTGGATGACCTTTACCAGTTGTTTCATGCATTGCATGCGCAGCGAGTTAAACGCGGCGCCATTGATTTTAACTCTACTGAAGTACAGTTTCTGTTTGGTCCGGGTGGTGAAATTTCCGATATTGTTCCCTATAGCCGCAATGATGCGCATAAAATTATTGAAGAATGCATGATATCAGCCAATGTTGAAGCCGCGCGTTTTCTGCAAAAAAACAAAGTCCCGGCATTGTATCGGGTACATGAACCACCACCGCCGTTAAAACTGCAAAAACTGGAAGAATTCCTGCGTGCTCAGGGTTTACCAGTCACTTGGAAAAAGCAACCTACACCGGCTGACCTCGCGGCCATCGTAAAGCAGATCGCCGATAGACCGGATCGTGAGTTAATTGAGGCGGTGTTACTGCGCTCAATGAGTATGGCAGTCTATGTGCCTGAAAATCTGGGCCACTTCGGCCTGGCTCTGGACGCCTACGGGCATTTCACCTCGCCTATTCGTCGTTATCCTGATTTGCAGGTACATCGCGCCATCGGGCATATTTTAGATCGACAACCCGACAACACCGGCAACCAGGCAATGAAAGACCTCGGGGTTAAATGCTCGATGCTTGAAAGACGCGCCGAAGAAGCGTCCCGTGATGTTGACCAGCGACTTAAATGCGGCTGGCTGGAGCAGCACATCGGTGAAAGCTTTAGTGCACAAGTGACCGGAGTGACCGCTTTTGGTTTGTTTGTGGAACTGCGTGACAGCCATGTCAGCGGGCTTTTGCATGTTACCGCACTGCCGAACGACTATTACAGCTTTGACCCCATACATCACCGTTTGACAGGTAAGCGTGGAGGCAAAGTCTACCGTCTAGCCGATACCTTGATGGTTGAAGTATTGAATGTGGATATGGAGGAGCGCAAGATTGACTTTGCTCTAGCAAAGAACGGAAAAACCACTCATGCCGACAAAAAATAAAAAGCCCGCAGGCGCATTGCTGATCGGTATTCATTCGGTTGCCTCAGCTTTGCGTCAACGGCCTGGACAACTGATCGAAATACTGACCACTAGCGAGACTAAAAACCCGCGAGTTATCGAGTTGATCGACGAAGCGAAGTCTCAAGGGCTTAAGTTAAGCCAGCATAGTCGGACACATCTCGATAGGTTGGCGGACGATAACCGTCATCAGGACATTATTGCCTGGTTTGATGCCAACAATGTTTTTTCCGAAAAACAACTCGCCCAAGTATTGGATAATGCCGGCCCGGCACCATTGATATTAATACTTGATGGGGTACAGGATCCACACAACCTAGGTGCCTGCCTGCGTACTGCAGAAGCGGCAGGTGTTGCTGCGGTTATCTATCCCAAAGATAAGTCCAGCGGGCTGACTCCGGTTGCACGGCGAGCAGCGGCAGGTGCAGCAGAGCTTATTCCACTGATTGAAGTCACCAATCTGGCCCGGGTTTTACGCCAACTCAAAGACCGCGGTATTTGGCTAGCAGGCACCAGCGATAACGCATCTACTGATATTTATTCAGTCGATTTGAAAGGTGGCCTGGGGATAGTAATGGGCAGCGAAGGCCGTGGTATGCGAAGGCTCACAGAAGAACTCTGTGATTTTACTTTTAGCTTGCCGATGCAGGGTTCAGTTAGTAGTTTGAATGTGTCAGTGGCTACCGGGGTATGTTTATTTGAGGCCTTGCGTCAGCGGGGTCAGGCATGAAGCAGTCGTTCTATTTTCAACTGCCGGACTGGTTAGTGAATACCCTGGATGGTATTTCATCGGGTCCTCTCAATGATCAAGCGCAGATGCGCTTGGCAATTAAGCTCTCGCAAACCAATACCGAGCAGGGTGGTGGTCCTTTCGCAGCCTTAGTGGTTAACCGTGCTGATAATATTATCGTTGCCGCTGGGGTTAATTTGGTCACTAGCCGGAATCTATCTTGTGCGCATGCAGAAATGGTTGCTATCTCCATGGCTCAACAGAACCTCGATTGTTACCGGCTCTCTGATAAGGGCGATTTTCAACTGGTTAGTAGCTGTGAGCCCTGTGCCATGTGTTTCGGAGCAATCCCGTGGTCTGGTGTAAGCCGAGTTTTATGTGGGGCTGGTAAAGCGGATGCAGAGGCTGTTGGTTTTGATGAAGGCCCGAAACCACAGGACTGGGAGGCTGCGCTGGAACATCGTGGTATTGAGGTGGTTACCGGTTTATTGCGTATTGAGGCGGCACAGGTGTTGGCAAGTTATGCGGACTCCCGCGGCGAGGTTTACTAGCTTTGCCAGCCGAAAAAAAATACTTGCTACTACAAATCCGGCATAACCCCGAAGTATGCGCAGAGGAGTACCAGTGTTTTTTGCAACACTGTGGGCTTGCGGAGGCGCAGCTGGATGTTTTCAACATTTACCAGCATACAGAGTTTAGCGCTGAAATTCTGCAAGGTTATTCTGCATTGCTGGTCGGTGGTGCGAGTGAAGCCAATGTTTTAGAACCGGAAAAATACGCTTTTGTAACACCAGCAGTCGCTTTATTGAAGTATTGTGCGGCCGTATCTTTTCCGGTTTTCGCATCCTGTTATGGCTTTCAGCTTGCAGTACTCGCGCTGGATGGAGCTATTACCGATAATTCCGATTGCCAAGAAACCGGGACTATTCCACTGACATTGTCAGCAGCGGCAGCCACTGACCCTATTTTTACCGGGTTGCCGGATCAATTTAAAGTGGTCTCTGTGCATCAGCAAAGTGCCGTGCAGCTACCCGCAGGTTGCACACTACTGGCGAGCACCACAAAGTGCCTACATGCGTTCAGGCTTACCGACAAACCGTTCTGGGCGTTTCAGTTTCATCCTGAGGTCAACAGGAAAATACTGATTGAGCGCCTGACCCGTTATCAGGAATACTATACAAAGGATGCAAGGGGATTAAATGAAGTGCTCTCGAGCGTGGTTGAAACCCCGGAGTCTAATAGTTTACCGCAGCGTTTTATTCAGTATTTGCAGGCAGAGCCGACAGTAACAATTTAATCACTGCAGATCCAGTAAGGCGGGCTATTTAGCGCCCTTTGAATGAACTGGTAGGTTTAGATTTACGCCGTAACAAGCGTATCCAGAAAGCCCCTTCCAATAGCAGCCCTAAAGTCAGCAAGCCGACAGACCCCACGATAAAGCCGCTTGCGTAGCTGCCTGCGGCCAATGCTAATAATAGGAGAAGAATCCAGTGATGTTTCTGCACCAGCTTACTTAAAGCGGCGACTGACAAAACGCCGTTGCGCGCGCGGTTGGGTTTTTTTCTTGCCAGGTTTTTTTTGCCATTTTGCTTTAGCAGCCTGAGAGTGAGTACCGATGGGTTTCAGATTGATGCTATGTGCTCTGGCAGTTAATTTAACTTCCTCCCGAAGCAGGTTGTGATCGCGTAGGGTAATATCGGTGAACATTCCGCGTTTGAGTTTGCTGGGTAGGAATACCGGTCCGTAACGCACCCGTTTAAGGCGGCTGACTTCAAGGCCCTGGCTTGCCCACAGGCGACGCACCTCGCGATTACGACCTTCCATGATGACCACATGAAACCAGTAGTTTTCGCCGCTATGACCGGCTCTCTGGATGTCGGAAAAACGCGCCGGACCGTCGTCCAGTTCTACGCCATCGCGGAGGGTTTGCATAACCTCATCACTCACTTCACCATGAATTCGGCAGGCATATTCGCGGTCGATCTTGCTCGAAGGATGCATCATCTTATGCGCCAACTCACCATCAGTGGTCAACAACATCAGCCCGGTGGTATTGATGTCGAGTCTACCAACTGCGATCCAGCGGGCATTTTCTAGCTTTGGCAGTCGCTCGAACACGGTGGGTCGGCCTTGAGGATCAGAACGACTGGTGATTTCGCCAAGCGGCTTATTGTAAATCAGAGTGCGCTCAGGCGCTGATTGGGCCGCGACCTCCCAGTCATTTTCATGGTATGTGATTTTGTCCCTCAAGTTGACCTTTGCCCCAAGTATGGCGACTTTCCCATTTACACTGACATGGCCGGCATCTATTTCTTTATCCAGTCCCCGGCGGGAACCGAGCCCGGCATTTGCCATAACCTTTTGCAAGCGTTCGCCCGGGATAATCTCTTCAGTTGCGGGGTTTTTGTCCGTTTTTTTATCCGTTTTTGAAGGGGGTTTATTCATTGTTTATCGACTCAGGTTCTACGCTATCAGCGATGGTTTTAGTTGTGGCTTCCATTTCAGCTTCATCTTCATCTTCATCTTCATCTTCCTTAGGCTTATCCTCTACGGGTGCTGAGCCTTCAGCCGTTAGGGCTTCAAGGGCAGCGGTTTCATCTTCCTGTCGCTGCCGTTGTTTCTCCCGTTCTACGCCCTCAAGATCAAGCTCGGGTTCGGTATTAACCATTTCCTGTATTTCTGCAAGATTCGGCAGATCATCCAAACTTTTGAGGTTGAAATAGTCGAGAAAGGCGCGGGTAGTGCCTAGTAAAGCCGGTTTTCCGGGAACATCACGATGACCAATTACGCGAATCCAATCGCGCTCCTGCATCGTGCGGATAATACTACTGGAAACGGAAACCCCACGGACGTCCTCAATTTCGCCACGGGTAATCGGTTGCCGGTAGGCAATCAATGCTAGGGTTTCCAGTAAGGCGCGGGAATAGCGTTGTGGTTTTTCAGTCCACATTCGGGAAATCCACAAATGCATCGTCTGGCGTATTTGCAGGCGCCAGCCGGAAGCGACTTCTACCAGTTCGATTCCCCGGTTTTCACACTCCTCTGCTAATAGTTCCAAAGCCTGGTGTATCTCATCGTTTGATGGACGCTCGGTATCGCTGAACAGGGCACTTATTTGCACCAGGGAAAGAGGCTGGTTTGCAGCTAGCAGGGAAGCCTCAAGAATGTTCTTCAAGGTATTGATGTCAATATTAGTGATTTTATCAGTGCTCATTATTGCTGCTCATTCGGTGGCTGCCAGAGATTTTACATAAATTATTCCCAGTGGCTCATTTTGAACAATTTCCGCGAGTTGTTCTTTCAGTAGTTCTAACAATGCAAGGAAAGTTACCACCACACCCATGCGGCCTTCATCGCTGGTAAATAAATTGTGAAATTCGGTATACGGTGTTTCCCGCAGGGTAGTGATAATGCGAGTCATGCGTTCGCGAACAGAAAGTGGTTCTCTCTGTATTTGATGGCGATTAAATAAGTCTGCACGGTTGAGGACATCGGCTAGGGCGGTCAGCAGTTCTTTTAAATCAACCTCCGGAGGAATACGGATAATATTGCGATCCTCTACCCAGGCACCGGCAAGGGCAAAGTCGCGCTCATTTCGCGGCAGTTCATCGATGTCTGCTGCCGCCTGTTTGAATTGTTCATATTCCTGTAAACGGCGAATCAGTTCTGCGCGTGGATCATCAACCTCACCTTCATCACTAACCGCACGCGGTAGTAACATGCGTGATTTTATTTCGGCAAGTATCGCTGCCATTACCAAATATTCTGCCGCCAGTTCGAAGCGGATTTCTTGAAGCATTTCAATGTAGGCGACATACTGCAGGGTGATTTCGGCGACCGGTATATCAAGAATATCTAGATTTTGACGGCGAATGAGGTAGAGCAGAAGATCTAAGGGCCCCTCAAAAGCATCAAGAATCACTTCAAGCGCATCCGGAGGAATATACAAGTCCTGGGGTAGTTCGGTAATCGCCGAGCCCTGTACCACAGCAAATGGGATTTGCACCTGATGGGCGACCGCACCGCTAATTTCCTTAGTTTGTGGCTCTTCCACTACCATCGCTGGCTTATTTGTGTTGCTATCTGGCATCGCTAAAGTTTAACATGCTGTCAATCAAATGAAGGAGTAATTGATGTCTCTAAATGAAAACCGAATTGAGAAAATGCGTGAACGCCTGATTGCATCACTGGAGCCTGACTTACTGGAAATTATTGACGATAGCGCCAGACATGCCGGTCATGCTGGTGCGAAGACTGGTCTAGGTCATTTTAAAATGATCATTAGCAGTGCAGCTTTTACGGGAAAATCGCCTATAGCGCGTCACCGCTTGGTTTACCGGTCTCTCGGAGAAATGATGCAGGCCGATATTCATGCCTTGAATATTGATGCGCGTTTGCCTGGCTAGGTTGAAAAATATGAGTCATAAAAGAAGGCTACAAAAAAAGGTCGCGAAAGCGACCTTTTTTTGTAGTATCTAGTAAAGCTTACAGATCACGCTCATGGAATCTGTACTGTTGCCCACCGAGAGAGGCTTCATACATCAACCCGCCGGTTACCAGGGTGAAAATCGCAACGCCATTACTGTAGGCTGCTTGTGCTGCAGCACCTAACTTGAGTGCAACGGCAGATACATTTGCTGAAAACTCATAATTTGTACCTACAAAAGCATCATAGGCTTTTTTATTCTGGAAGAAAATAATCTGCTTATACGCCTGTCCACCAGCCTGAAAGCCTATGGTTAACTGCGTCATTTTGGACTTACCTACGGCTTTACCGCCCTTAAATACAACCCCGGTACCATGCGCGCCACCGATACCCAAGCCACCTTTGCCAATTTTAGGGAACACAGCATAGGCATAAGCCTTGTCAAAAAAACTTTCTAGGCTAGAGTCGGTCTTCTGGAAACTTGTTATTGTACCGCGAGCCTTTTCTTCAAGGTTGGCATCCCAGCCCGCAAGTGCTGATGTGCTGAGAAATAAAAATGAGAGTGCGAAAAAAGCAACGAATTGAGTTTTTTTCATGATGTATTCCTATTTTTTGGTTGATGAAAATATTCTATCAGGATTAGTGATTATAGCAGTTATTGAGTGCTTTTTTCAGGGCAGCTTGACCTGATCTGCTGCGACCCAACCATCTGCACGATGCTCGGCTACTACGCTAGTATAGATGCCTCCACGGACATTGAAGTCAGCGCTAAGTCGCATAAACCGTGGTGCAGTAGCAGTTACCAGGTCATCAAGTATTTTATTGGTAATGTCTTCGTGGAAAGTGCCTTCATCACGGTATGACCAGACATACATTTTTAGGGCTTTTAGTTCCACACACAGTTGATCGGGTATATATTCCAGCAATAATTCGGCAAAGTCCGGTTGACCGGTCTTTGGACACAAACATGTGAACTCAGGAACGGTTATCCTGATGGTATAATCACGGGAAGTTTGCGGATTGGGGAAAACTTCCAAATCTCGGGATGGTGTTGTTGGGTTTTGACCAAGGGGGTTGCTGCTCATAGGGCTCTCCAAGTATGGGTTTTTGCTTGGGCTTTTGCCCAATAATAATGAATAAAAGACCGGATTATCCGGCGTAATGGATGTAGTTTAAGATTAAATGCGACTAACAGCTATAAAAATGGCGGGATTTAAATCATTTGTTGATCCCACGACACTTCTTGTACCCACTAATTTGACCGGTGTTGTCGGTCCGAATGGCTGTGGTAAATCTAATATTATTGATGCGGTTCGCTGGGTTATGGGCGAAGGTTCTGCCAAGGTATTGCGTGGAGAATCGATGGCTGATGTCATTTTTAATGGCTCCAGTACCAGAAAACCTGTTGGCACGGCAACCGTTGAGTTAATTTTTGACAATGCCGATGGCCATATCGGTGGTGAATACGCAGAATACAGCGAAATATCAGTTAAACGCCAGGTCAGTCGTGATGGGGTATCGAATTATTATTTAAACGGCGGTCGGTGTCGGAAAAAAGATATTACCAATGTATTTCTAGGCACAGGTTTAGGCCCGCGCAGCTACTCGATTATCGAGCAGGGCATGATTTCTCAGATTATTGAGGCCAAGCCAGAAGAAGTTCGTGGTCATCTGGAAGAAGCTGCAGGCATTTCAAAATACAAAGAGCGCCGCAGAGATACCGAAAACCGCATTGCGCGTACCCGCGACAATCTCGACCGCCTTAACGACCTGCGCGAAGAGATTGGAAAACATATCGACCGCCTGAAACGACAGTCACGGGCCGCCGCGCGGTGGAAAATATACAAACAGGAATCACGACTACTGGAGTCTTCTTTGTTGGCATTAGGTTGGCGCGAGTTGAATGCCCAAGCAGAACACAAAGCTGCAGAATTAAAAACGGTGGAAACCTCGATGGAATCCAGAGTAGCTGATCAGCGGGCGGCAGAAGCCGAGCTAGAAGGCATTCGCGAAAAACAAACTCACGCAAGCGAAGCTCATAGTAAGGTACAAGGTGGTTTATATGAGATCGGCGGCGAAATTGCGCGCTTAGAACAAACGATTCAGCATGAAAAAGAAATGCAGACCCGACGCAAACAAGAATATGAAGAAACCCGCAATGGCCTGAAAGACCTGGAAAAACATATCGTCCTCGACCGCAGCCAGGTTGAGGAACTGACCAGTGCGTTGGCGCAACTTGAACCGGTGCTGAAAGCCACAGACCAACAACAGACTGAAATCCATGAGGCCGTAGCGATAAAAGATGGCAATGCTCGTGCATGGCAGGAAAAATTTGAAATCCATCGGCAGGAGGCTGCAGAAATCAGCGGTCATGCCGAGCTCAAACGCGCGGGCATTGAGCACCTTGATCAACGCATGTCACAGACCAGTAAACGACTGGATGCGCTAAAAACTCAAAGTGGTGAGCTCGCCGGAGATGACCTTTCGACGGGTTTGAATAGCGCACAAACTCAGTCTGATAATGCAACTAAATCGCTGAGCCAGGCACAGAAACAGCTCGATAAATTACAGCAACAAATTACCCAAGGTCGTGAGTTAATTCAACAATCACAGGCCGAACTGGGAGATAAGCAAAGGCTGCAAGCTACTCAGCGAGGGCGTTTATCTTCACTGCAGGTTTTACAGGAGTCTGTACTTGAAGAAAGCGTAAATACCCGCGAGTGGTTACAGCGCCAAGGTTTAGAAGAAGCGAAAACGCTACTAGAAACTATTGCAGTGGAAGATCGCTGGCGGCCTGCAGTTGAGCAGGTATTGCATCCCTGGCTGGATGCTTTGCTGGAATCGCCACAGGACCACGATCTCAGTAGTTTGCTGCAGGGCAGTTTGGCATTATTGAACCCCGCAAGTGGAAAAATAGCTATAAACAAGGGCACGCTGGCAGCAGTGACTCAAGCGCCGGATGCCATATTGCAGTTGCTCAATCAAGTGTATACCGCAACCGATCTGGCAGTTGCAGTGCAAAAACAAGCCAGTCTTAAAGCGGGCGAGAGCGTGATTACTGAAGATGCAGAGTGGTTGGGTGAGGGCTGGGTGCGGGTGCAACGCAGTCCGGAAGGCTCAGTGCTGGATCGGGAGCAGGAGCTTCGTGACCTTAGCCAGGAGCTGGAAAGCCTTGATGCGAATGTGCTCGGCCTACAACAGCAGTTATCCGAAAAGCGCGAGAAACAGCAGGAGCTCGAAAACCGCCACCATCAGGCACAGGCAGATACCAATAGTCAATATCGACAACAAACTCAGGCAGCGGGCAAAGTAGAAGGCTTACAGCGCCAAATCAGCGAGCTCGCAGACCGCCAACAACGGGACCGCAAAGAGTTTGTCGACCTTGAACAGCGAATAGAGGATGATGAAAAATCCGTCAAAACCGAACGCAAAGCGCTTGAAGAAATTATCAATCGGATGGCGGAAGTGCAGTCCATCCGCGAAAAACTCGAGCTTGAAAAGGTTGAGGTTATCAGTCAACGGGACACTGCACGGGAAAGCCTGAATAAGGCACGGGATGCCCGTCATGCGGCTGCGCTAAAAGTTGAGTCTCGCCGTGCCAGCCTAGATTCGCTCAGCCAGTCACTTTCGCGTATGGATAACCAGTTGGGCCAAATGCAGCAACGCTTTGTGCAGCTCAGTGAGCAGGTAGCCAAAGACCAACACCCGAATGATGAACATAAACTGGCAATGGATGTACTGCTGCAACAGCGGGTGAAGATTGAACAGAATATGGCCGCGGCCCGGGGTACATTACAGGGCCTAGAAAACGAGTATAAAACCCAGGATGGTGTGCGTCAGCAAGCCGTTCGGGAAGCGGAGGAAATTCGCCAGCAACTCGAGAACCAACGCTTGCATTTGCAAGAACTACAAATCAAAGCGCGTTCTCTGGCGGAGCGATTGAATGAAAAAGATGAAGATGCCAAAACCCTCGCAGCGGCTCTCGATGAAGAAGTCGATGTAGAGGCAATGCAGGCAGAGCTTGATAAGCTTCAGCACAAAATTCAACGCATCGAGCCTGTTAATCTGGCCGCGATTGAAGAATACGAAGAAGAGAGTGAACGCAAAGAGTATCTTGATGCACAGCATGAAGACCTGACATCAGCCTTGACTACGCTAGAGTCGGCGATTGCAAAAATTGATCGTAAGACCCGCAGTAAATTCAAAGAAACTTTTGAGCAGGTTAATAAGGGTATACAAGAGTTGTTTCCGCGGTTATTCGGTGGTGGACATGCCTATCTTGAGCTTACTGGCGATGACTTGTTAACCGCTGGTGTGAGCATTATGGCACGCCCACCTGGTAAGCGGATCAGCTCGATCTATCTGTTATCTGGTGGCGAAAAAGCATTGACCGCCGTTGCGCTGGTGTTTGCGATTTTCCGCTTGAACCCAGCACCGTTTTGCTTGTTGGATGAAGTTGATGCACCATTAGATGATGCCAATGTAGCGCGTTTTTCCACACTGGTTCGGGAAATGTCAGAAAAGGTTCAGTTTCTGTTTGTATCCCATAATAAAGTCACCATGGAAATGGCGTATCAATTATGTGGTGTAACCATGCGTGAAGCGGGTGTATCACGACTGGTTTCTGTCGACATCGAAGAAGCCACCCGATATGCTCAGGACTCTGCATAAACCAATGCCCCAATCCTCAGATATAAATACGGATGCTGCACATGCTATTGATTCCACAGCAAAACAAAAAACAACCGCCGAACCAGCGGGTGCGACTCATATTTTTTATTTCACTGTGAAACCAATACCATACACATCATATCGTGCCTCTATCTGGGGGTTGGGGCAATGTTAAGAACTAGGAATAAAGCATGAATATGGATATGCAAACCTTCCGGCTGGCATTGATTGCGATTGGTGCTGTTATTTTTGTGATTGTGCTGATGATCAGTAAAAGTGATCAGCGCAAACAAAAAAATAGCAAGCGGCGATTTGAAAAAAAACAGCGTGATATCAGCGTAAATCCTACAGCCGAAGAGGTCGCCGAGGAAGAATTCGACAGTGAGCAGGAAGAGCTCGGTATCCAGCAGGAACTCGAAGCTCTGAAAGGTATGGAGGCAATGATTGCTGCTGATAAGCAACCGTCAGCCTCGGTGACGACAGTGGAAGCTGCTTCTTCTGCGGCAGAAGGACTACCTGAGCCAATTGCAGATGCTCCAGTAACTCCAGCAGCTAATAGCACTCCTAAAAAAGTTGAAGCGAAAAAAACACCCAAAGGCCCACGCCCTGATATGGTTGTAACGCTCTATCTGCAGTCATTGGGCAAGCAAAGGGTTCACGGTACCGCGCTATTGGAGGCCACGGTAAAAACAGGTTTAGTGTTTGGCAACATGCGCTTGTTTCACCGGGTTCCCGAAGGCAGTAAGCAATCGCTCTTTAGTCTTGCCAATGGCTTAAAGCCGGGAACTTTCGACCCTACCACCTGGGGTACTTTTGAAACCCCGATGCTGACATTATTTTATTCTTTGCCTGCGCCTTTTGAAGGCCTTGCCGCCTGGGAGTCGATGTTGGCAACGGCAAATCGACTAGCTTCTTTGCTCGATCTTGCTGTACTGGATAATCAGCAAATGCCCTTAAACCGTGAACGAATCGGTGAAATCAGGGAACAATTACGGCTCTATGACCGTAACCACCCCAAGTAAATATGACGGCTGAACTCGAACGCATCGACAGCCTGCGCGAACAACTGCAGGAACACAATTACCGCTACTATGTTCTGGATGAACCCAGTGTGCCGGATTCTGAATACGACCACTTGATGCATGAACTGCGGGCGCTCGAACTACAGCACCCGCGATCTGTTACTCCGGATTCACCTACCCAGCGGGTCGGTGCTGCACCATCAGGTACATTTACTTCAATTAAGCACAAAGTTCCAATGCTTTCCCTCAGTGATGTGTTTGCCGATTCCGAGGTCGAAGACTTTGACCGCCGCGTTCGCAAACTGCTTGATGTAGAACAGCTGGTGTATGCGGCTGAACCGAAAATGGATGGTCTTGCCGTCAGCCTGACCTATATTGATGGACGCCTGTTTCAGGCGGCTACCCGTGGCGATGGCAACAGGGGCGAGAATGTAACCGCCAATGTGCGTACTATTGAAGCTATTCCACTACGCCTGCGCGGGAGCGCTTATCCCTCTGAGCTCGAAGTTAGAGGTGAGGTATATATGCCGCGTGAGGGCTTCAATGCCTATAACTTGAACGCCAGAAAGAACGGCGAAAAGACACTCGCCAATCCACGCAATGGGGCTGCGGGCAGCTTGCGACAACTGGATCCTGCCATCACCGCAAAACGGCCATTGGCATTCTTTGCATATGCTGCGATAACCCGCGAGGGCCTGCCCGATACTCAATTTGAAGTATTGCAGCGGTTGCGTGACTGGGGCTTTCCGGTGAACCCGGAGGTCCAGAGAGTAACCGGTTTTAAAGGCTGCACGGCGTTTTATCATTATCTGGAGGCCCTGCGAGCGGGATTAAATTACGATATTGACGGGGTTGTGTATAAAGTTGACAGTTTTGATGCTCAGGATGAGCTGGGTTTCGTTGCCCGCGCACCGCGCTGGGCCGTTGCGCGCAAGTTTCCCGCCGAAGAAGAAATCACCCGCTTAATCGCTATTGATGTGCAGGTTGGCAGAACCGGGGCAATTACACCGGTGGCCAGACTCGAAGCGGTGTCTGTGGCTGGCGTGACTGTCACCAATGCCACCCTGCATAACGAAGATGAAATTCGGCGCAAAGATGTCCGCCCGGGAGACTGGGTGGTGATTCGCCGTGCCGGTGATGTGATTCCCGAAGTGGTGCGATCCTTGCCGGAGCGTCGACACAAAGACTTACCAGAGTGGCAGTTTCCGCAGTCTTGCCCGGTTTGTAACTCAGCTATTGAAAAAATTGAAGGTGAATCAATCGCTCGATGCAGCGGTGGCTTATTTTGCCAGGCGCAGCGTAAACAAAGCATCCGCCACTTTGCCACCCGTAAGGCACTGGATATTGAGGGCTTAGGTGACAAGCTGGTCGATATGCTGGTTGATGTCGGCTTGCTGGATTCCGTAGCTGACCTGTTTAAACTCAAGCTCGAAGACATCGCTTCTCTGGAACGAATGGGCGAAAAATCGGCTACCAACTTGCTCCAACAGCTCGAAAAAAGTAAGGATGTATCATTAGCTAGGCTTTTATATGCGCTTGGAATCCGCGAGGTAGGTGAGGTCACCGCCGCTTCGCTAGCAGAAGTGTTTGGCAGCTTGGATGCGCTGGCCGCGGCCGGTATAGATGATTTAATTTCAGTTCAGGATGTTGGCCCCATAGTGGCTGAGCATGTTTATCAGTTCTTCCGCGAACAACATAATCAGACGGTAATCAATGCACTTCTGGCTGCTGGGGTAACACCGCGTGCGGTCGAAGTTATAAGCAGAGACGGCCCCTTAGAAGGGCAGGTATGGGTACTGACCGGAACATTAGCATTTCCACGCAGCAAAGCAAAAAAATGGCTTGAAAGTTTGGGGGCTAAAGTAACGGGCAGTGTCTCAAAAAAGACCACGGTATTATTAGCCGGAGAATCTGCAGGCTCTAAACTAACCAAGGCAGAAAAACTCGGAGTAGCAGTTATGGATGGTGAAGCGTTTGCACAGTTGTTAAAAAGTCACGGCATTGAGTAAGGCTCTAAAACGAGGACTAAAGCTTAGTTTATCTCCAATCGCAATAACGGTGCGGGTAGCTTTTCTGTAGCGATCAATAAATACTTTCCATCCCGGCTAAAGGCAATGGCTTCTTCCTGTGCCAACGGGTCAGTGTTATAAGTCATGGCTTTGCCGTTGAGTGCGTCTAATACGCTCATTCCTGCTGCGCGCTTAAAAAGCATCGTCATTTTATAAGTCTGCAAGGCAATTAGTGAGCCATCCGCCGAGATGTCCATGGCGGTGGCCTGGTCCGACCACTGGCCGTGCTCAGGATCAGCAATAATATCAGCCTCACTGTGGGCGGGTATGGAATCCACCTCACCAACAAACTCCAGCTCAGCTGATTGCCGAGCGAAAGCTTGTGCAACAGAAATTCGATACAGACGCGCTGGGTGGTCGCGCTTACTCAACAGGTAAATAGTATTGTCCACAGGATCAACCGCCACAGACTCGCTGTCGCGAGGGCCATCCGGGTAAGTTAATTGCAGGCTGTGCTTAATGGCTGCGCTGGAAAGCGTAGTTTCAGGTTCTGGCAGAAAATGCAGTTGGATACTTTGACGCTTGGAAAAATTATCACCAATATCGCCGATAAGCAACCAGGCTTGCTGTTGATATTGAAAAGCCGCCATGTCTTCCCAGTCGTTATTGTCGACTCCGCTTAACTCAACGCGTCTATCCACACTGCCATCTTCAGAAATTAAAAACACCCGGCTGCCGTGATGTCCGTCATTATGTACCCACCAGTTTCCGGGAGCATAGTTTGACGCCGCCAGGCCACTAATTTCAGCCAGAGCTTCGGCCCGAATAACGCCGCTTTGCCGACCCTCAAGTGAGCTTGTACAACCGCCAATGAAGCTTAAAGACAAGAGGATGAGCAGGTATTTAATGGGGTTAATTGGCATTGAAAAACTCAGTGGCAGTTATAATCGGGAGTGAAAATGTACAATCACCAGTTTAACTGATTGATGAGTGATTACCCAGGTAATTTAAAACCAGTTTGTTAAAACCAGTTTGAGGCGGTAAGAACTGTACCCCATTCATAGGGCAGGTCGAAAACTGTAATTGCTGCGGCTATTGATTGTGTTTATTTAGCATATGAAAGCGGTGGATAGAGCACGGAGGGGATTGGTGAATATTCGCGCGAGATTATTCACAGTGCAGTCGGATAGTTACAAATGCAAGATACAAGGCCTGCCCCTAGTCTTGTTGAAGGTTGTTGTCTCTTATAGGAGTGACAGGTTAAACTGCCCAATTGATTAGAGCAGAACTGTTTAATGAATAAACTTATAACCACTGTTATTGCTAGTAGCCTATTTTTTAGTATTACAACAAGTGCCGGATTTTCAGTGAATGGTGGCAAGCTTTATGAAGGCAATGGCAATGAGTTTATTATGCGTGGTATTAATCACCCCCATGCCTGGTTTAATAGCACGCTTAATAATGCCTTTGCGGGTATCGCCAGCAAAGGTGCTAATACCGTGCGTGTTGTGTTGTCTAACGGACACCGTTGGGAGAAAACATTGGCAACTGATGTAGCCAATATAATTCAAAAAGCCAAAGATAATAAATTGATTGCTGTTCTTGAGGTACATGATACTACTGGCTATGGCGAAGATACCAGCGCGGCAACCTTAGCATCAGCAGTAAACTATTGGATCGAGATCAAAGATGTGTTAATTGGTCAAGAAGATTATATTATTATTAATATTGGCAATGAGCCCTTTGGTAATGGTGTACCGAAGGATCTATGGATTGATGAACATAAATCGGCAATTATCTCATTACGCAATGCGGGTTTATCTCATGCACTTATGGTTGATGCCGCAAACTGGGGACAAGACTGGCAAAACATTATGCGTGATAATGCAGCTCGTGTTTTTAATAGTGATCCTGATGCTAATATAATTTTTAGTGTTCATATGTATGAGGTTTATGATAACTATGATTCCGTAAATAATTACATGTCAGCTTTTAATGATAATGGCTTGGCTTTGGTGGTAGGAGAATTTGCTGCAACACATAAACAATTTGATGTAGATGAAACTGCAATTATGTCTTTAGCCGAGTCTTTTGGTTATGGGTATATTGGCTGGTCGTGGAGTGGTAATGATGCGACTTATGGAGCCATTGATATTGTTAACAACTGGGATGTTAATTCCCTTACCGCGTGGGGTAGTAAACTAATAAATGATGCTAATGGCATCAGCAACACTTCAAAATTGGCGACTATATATGCTGGCGGCACTTATCCAGACTGTGCTTCAGAGGTGGTTGATTCTGACAGCGATGCCTTCACAGCCGTACCTAGTGGTTACTCTGAGGAGGTAACTGCAAATACCACGGTTTATAAGGAATGTTTATTTACTGACAGTTTTGAGTAGTCAGAGTAGCAAATATCAAACATGAAAACATAAGCAAACATAAGCAAACATAAGCAAACATAAGCAAACATAAGCAAACATAAGCACAGGCATTATTTCCAAGGGCTGGTATAAACTTTAATGTATGAATTGTCCTCGGCTATTCCATTAATCCCATAATGAAGATTTTTTTCTGGTTTTATGTAAGTCCCAAATATTTTGTCCCACAGCATAAATATAGCCGCAAAGTTTACATCCTTATGTTTGATATCGGCACTGTGATGCATGCGATGATTGGCAGGAGAGTTAAACCATCTATCAAATTTGGTCATTTCACCGATTAAGTTGGTATGTAGCCAGCCTTGAAAATGAAACACGAAAAGCTGCATACCAATAATTAAAATTGGTTCAATTCCTATCAAAACCCAGGGTAGATAAAAGATAGGGGCGATTAATAAATTCAGACCATTTACTCGGTATGCCAAAGGAATATTGAAATCTATTCCAGTGTGGTGGGTGCCGTGGTATAACTTCCAGAGTAATGTGAATTTATGTGCTGCGCGATGTTCCCAGTAATAACTAAAATCACACATAATTAATGCTAATGGTACTGCCCAGAACAGGCTGTATATTTGAAACAAAGCATAGTTTTCCAAGTTTAAATAAACCAATCCCCAATATGGAGTAACCAGAAAATACAGCAAAATATTTGGGATCACAGTGCTAATTGAAATAAACTTTTGTTTTTTTATATCCTTTGAAGATTTAACCTTCCATTCTTCAAGCCCTAGCACTATAGCAAAAGTTATTACGGCCCCTATTAGTAGGCTTAATGAGAGTTGTAATATATATCCGTCTAGCATTTAGATTGCTCTGTTATGGATTTACTGTTAACGCTAAGCGCTATTTTTTTATGTGCTCCATAAATATCTTGTTTGTCTTTCCATGAGTCATTCATTCTAATCTGTGTGTTGTATTCACAAAATGACACGAGGTCTCCATTGGTTTTTAATATGTGATGACAACAATTGGAAACTCTATCCATATCATAGTTATATTGATCCATAAATGGTTTTATTGCGACACCAAAAATATCTTGCGGGCGGATGAATATTTTAGCAATTTCAGTAATCAACTTGCTGAGGAAAGGGGCTTTTCCTGTACCCATAACTGCATGAATTTCGTCTTTATCAAGTTTGGTTTTGTATGCCACCTCATTCATCACCTCATTTAGGTCGATTTTTTGGGTGATATTAAAAAGCAAACCAAATCTTCTAGCAAAAAGTGTAGTCCAGCCACAATTTGGATGTGAACAAGGGATCGGTGTAAAGTCAGCTGGTTTTAACTTTTTTGGCAAAGCCCTTACTAATCCATGAACTATTGTTGATAAAGTTGGTCTGTTCTTACCATCCTTTTTCAGCTGGTACCTTCCAGTATAAAATGTGGGTAAAAAGCCTATTAAGCGTATATGTTTGTACTTTAATCCTTGTTGCATTACCCAACTGATTTCTTTTTCGCTCAGATTATGTGCCACGGTCATTGTTAACTGCATGCAAACTTTATATTTTGCCAACAGCTTGATAGTTTTTTCACGGGCTTTGAGCACATCAGCCCTTCTTAGTGATTGGTTTGTTGCTTTTTGTTCGCCATCAAATTGTAATAACACCAGAATTTTTTCCCGCATCTTTTTTAGTTTTATGGCGATGCTTTGTTTCGAAAATTCTAATCCGTTGGTTGGGATGTATATTATGCCGATTTGTTTGTTCTCATAAAGCCATTCAATCATTTCCCAAAACTGTGGGTGTATGGTCGCTTCACCTCCCGTTACTTGGACTGAGTCAATAAAGGATTTTTCTTGAATTAATTTACCTATGTACTCTTTAAATTCTACAAAGGGCAAAATTTTATCGCCAGAAGCATCGGCATAGCATACCCGGCAAGATAAATTACATGCGTTGGTGATCTCAACCAAAACGGTGCAGGTTTTATTAGATAACTGATTGGTAAAGTTATCAGATTTTGTGATACAGGAGCTTTTTGAATCATCGTTACAGCAAGAGCTGTATTCTGGAATAAAGAATTCATTTGTTTTTGTGTAACGGTTACCCCAAATATCTTTATTCGAAAGCCGATAAAATTCCGAGTCATTCTCCAATAGGTTGGTGAATGATCCATGCTCGCTACATATAGACTTTATCCATACTTTATTATTATTCTCAAATACAGCAGCTTTTGAGTGTTTTAAGCATTTTTCACAAACACTGATTGTTGTTTTGTAAAGGATATCACTGGTGCTTAGTGAAAATACTGCCTTTGCTTGTTTGTCAGAATAGGATTTTAAATTCTTGCTAATGCTTTCTAAATGACTCTTATCTGGGTAATTTTTGATAGTAATGTTACCCACGCTTTAGGTTCCATTCCAGTAAACTACTGGAAAGTTTATAAATCCATCTCCTGGACTTTGGGAATTTATGTGAGTAGATGGTTACTAGTTTTCTTAACTGTTGGTAGGAGAATTGCAAATTGGCTTTATGCTCGGCCTCACGATGGATTGCTAACATTTCCAGAGCGCGTTGTCTGGGTAGTAGATCAAACACGGCATTTTTGGTGTATTCAACATGGGTTTTTTCATCAGCCAATACCAGTGACACGGCTTTTTCAGAATAATCAATGGGAGAGTGCTGGCAGGCTTCGCCATGAAACTGTAAAGAGGTAGTAATGCGTAACTCAAGAAAATGTAAATGCGCCATAAAACTGGCAAGTTTTTCGGTCTTTATATCTGCAGAATCGTCATCAAGAATATGAAAGCTTACCGGCGTATAATTTTTAATTACATGATTGTAAACATCATCCATGGGTAACTCAATAATGGGTTGGTCTAATTTATTAATGAGTTTCCGATAAATTAGAACATGTTTGTCTTCATCATCCATATGTCTTTTCATGGTTGCTAATAACTCTGGGTTATCAACAGCACTGGTTGGAAAATAATCATTAACTTTGTGGGGGTATTCTTCCCCGTTTAGATATAAATTAAGCACACAGGCATGAACCTCAGGAACCCTGCAAATATCTTTGTGTAAATTATTTTTGATGAAGGGAATCAAAATATGGGCTCATACATTGAAAATAATAAAGCACGCACTAAAAACGAATACAACTACACCAATGAAAATCCATAAAGCAAGGAACGCCATTTCCCAACAGCTTCTCGATGTATCACTACTTTCTTCTTCTTTAGCGTTTCTACTTTCTTCTTCTTTAGCGTTTCTATTTTCTTCATCGTGGTTAGTTTGCATAACTTTCTCCAAGGGTTTTGTGTCTTCTGGCTATAAAAGATGTCAAACCTGCGATTACTAGTGCAATAGCAAAAAGCTGGTAAGCTGAATATCCCCAAAATACTTTTTCTGTGACACGGATAAATTCAGAGAAGAACCTGAAAGTACCATACATAATAATAAATATTGCAAAAAGTTGTCCTTGGTAGATTTTCTTTCTAAAAAATGAAACCAATAATAGACCTGTAATTAGGTGAAACATAATCTCGATTGGTGCTATAGGGTAACGACTTATTCCATCTATATGTTTTAGTGAAAGGGCAGTAGTGTTTTTCAGACCCAGGCAGCAGCCACTAAACCAACAACCCACTCTACCAATTGCAATCGAGAAAGGTAGAATGATAGCAAATCTGTCATTTGGTAATCTTTTATACCCCATTAGCGGCTTGGCAGCCTCTGCGAACAAGAACCCGAATAATAATGCACCAACGATGGATTTGCCTGTAAATATTAACTCAAACCAATGATAAAATGGTTTAATTGGCCATAGCGCATCGCCCATTAATACTGCCAATTTGGCACCGAATATTGCTCCCATAAAGGTGATGCCTTGAAGATAGAAGTATTGATTTTTTTCTTTCTTAGTCGTGAAGTCTTTGGTTAGTGGGAACACAAAAACTAATAAGAAAGCCAATGAAATGGAGACCAAATATATTGGACTTATAGAAAACCCAGTTGTGTCTAATATTAAATCATCCATAGCCAAGCTAGAATATAAATAAGCAATGAAAGGCCAGCCAGCATGTGTATTTTCTTTTCTTTAATATGTAAATGTTTATGGTAAATAAGTTCATCTGCTAGCATGCAAGGAAAAGCTATTATTAAACCTATACTGGCAACCATGGTGTTATTCATGATCGAAAAAACCAGAAATACTAAAATACTGGGTAGGGTTATACCATGCAGTATTTTTTCAATTTGAGGGACATCTCTATCATGTTTATGCATCCATACATCATAGGTTGTAAAGCCTAAATATGGTAATGCTAGCAGTAGTAAATATAAGTTAAATGTCACAATCAGCCCCTGTATTGATTGGTGGAGATATAACACTAGGACAATAATGATTTTCACTACTATCCGCTGGCCACCCATGCTGAAAATATTGTCGTTGACTAAAGTATACATGAATGATACATGTAATTTTATGTTGCTGCTTTTATTACTGCTATCCCGGTACCTGAAAGCTCCTGAAAATTCTCGGTCATTATAGGAACCGGATCCATAAATTGTGCCAGATCGTGGCTAGGAACCTCATAAAGGCATTCCCGATTTTCCCACGAAAAAAAGTCAGTGATTGCCTCAGGATGAGGAGGCGATTGACTCAAAAACCAGACAATGAGTGCTTGAGTGCCGATTCTGGCCAGGCTGTCTCAAGTAACACAGCATGTAATTTGCTTGGTGCTAGGGTATTGATGTGCTGCCTAGAGGTGGCAGGGGGGCTGGTAAGAAGTGCATGTTTTATGGTTATTTTTGATCATCTACAATAAAAATCCCGCTATAATTAACACTTGGATATGTAGGTTCAGGGCGGGTATAGGGTGCATGATATTGTTTCAACAGTGGAATCAAAACTTGTGCTATATGCCGTTATGAACCTACGAATTTAGGTAGCAGCGTTGAGAATGCTTGTTTCTATCCACTGTATGAAGCAGCGTAGTAAATGCTTTAACACTCCATAGGTAGAAAAAATAATGTATATAGGTGAGGCTTCAAAAAAAACCAACTTGTCCATAAAGGCAATCCGATTTTATGAAAAAAAGAAGTTGATAAAAGAACCTCGTCGTGTTGGGAAATATCGGTTTTATGATGACTCAGACATTGAGTTACTTATCTTAATTAAAGAGGCCACCCAACTTGGAATAACTTTGGCTAAATTGGAAGGGGTGATTGCATATAAAAATGGAAAAGTTGATTGGATTAAAATAAAAACCTTTTTAAATGAAGTGAAAGCCGACTTGCTACATCAAATTGATTCATTAAAATTGAAAGTGATCAAAATTGATCAATGCTGCTCTCAGATGAAACCATAAAATAACCACTTTACTCTCCCCTTAAGGTAAGGGTTAAGCTTGCTAAATCATCCACACTATGAGAGCAATCATGGTCAAAAATGTTTTAGGAATTGTTGGTAGGCCAAAAAACCGGGAAAGTATTTTAAATATGAAAAAACCGATTTTAGTTGTCGGTGGATACGGTGTTGTCGGCCTGCAAATCGCACAAGTCACGCGCAAGCAAAATGTCGGTATTCCGATCATCATTGCTGGCAGATCGATAAACAAGGCGAGCGAAGCGGCAGCCAAGATTAAAAATGCCAGTGGTATCGCTTTAGACGTTTCAGATATTGATCCGCTAGCGAATGTAAATACTGAGGTTGGCGCGGTAATCTGCGCAGTGAATGACCCGGACGATGCCTTGATGCGGGCTGCCATCACGAGGGGAATTCCCTATATTGATATCACCCGCTGGACGGTACGGCTGCATAGCGCCTCTTTGTTGGCCAGCGTTCTTGACATAACAGCCCCCGTAGTGCTGTCCTCGTCATGGATGGCAGGCGTTTGCGCCATTGTCGCCAAAAAGGCTACGACGGAACTGGGTGTTGTTGAAGAGATAGATACTGCCATTTTATACAGACTTGCCGATAAAGCCGGGCCAAATTCGGTGGAATATGCCGACCGCTTAGGCATACCATTCCGTGTGTTGAAAAATGGAAGATGGAAAACCGTCAAGCCTATGAGCGAACCGTTGCAGACCACATTTCCGGGCGGTTATAGCGGAAAAGCCTATAGATTTGATGAGCCAAGCCAGGAAACTTTGGCGCTTTATACAGGGGCAGAAACCGTGTCCTCGCGCATTGCCTATGATAGTGTAAGCACCACTAGAGTCATGGCGCTTTTGGTTAAGTCTGGCATTTGGGGGCTCATTAGCGGGCCGAGCTTTACAAAATTCAGGCACTCAATGTTGCATAACCCCGGTGCTGGTGCTTCCCATGAGGTCGTTATCTTAGTAAAAGGAAAGGGCGCTACTGGTAAAGAGGAAACTATACGCGCAACAATTCTAGACCCCGAAGGCCAGACACATTTGACAGCTGTGGGTGCCTATATTCAGCTTAGCGAGACACTTGGCCTTGATGGCCAGGCCCCGAGAGCTGCAGGCGTTTATCTACCGGAAAACACAAATGATCCGCAAAGTGTCATCAAAACTCTTGAGCAGAACGGTGTTAAAGTGAATTTCGAGGTTTCACCACTCTAAATTTACCTAGAGGCATATTTTCAAACATCAAACATGAGAACTGTACCCCATTCATAGGATAGGTCGAAAACTATAATTACTGTGACTATTAATTGTGTTAGGTGAAAGCGGTGGATAGGGCATGAAGGCGATTGGTGAATATTCGTGCGAGATTATTCACAGTTAAGTCGGATAGTTGTAAATTCATGTTACCGGCTTGTTTTAAGGTGTTTGCTTCTAACCGGCCCGAGCACCCAGCGGAATTCACGCTGCTGTTCGCCATATGCCATGTTAAACTTGTGATTATTCAATCTGCCATCTATAGCCAGCGCTTTAACAACTTCACCTGTCGATAAATCGATTAAACTAAGGCGCTTCAGAGTACGACTATCGAGGGTAGGTTTTTCTTTATCGGTCGTCATATTATCCTGGAACTGGGTTGTGAGTACATTAGGACTACTCCAGTTTAAGGTTACTTCCGCATCATTTATCGAACTGATAACAGTAAATAACCAATTATCATTGCGATAGCGAGTGCTACGGAAGTCGGTCAGGTATTCACCGGAATGATCACCCCAGTCTTGTTGCACAAATACCAGCGCCGCTTTGTTATTAGCTAAGGAGGTAGATGGTTTGATATCGTATTTATCTTTACCGGTTTTAGCGGCCGCTAACTTACCAATAACTACTGGGTTGACAGCGGTATAGGTAGTTTCATTAATACTATCGTATACCGATACGGTGGTGCTCAAATACCACTGCTGGCGTTTATTAGCATCCCTTTCAGAATTGCCATGGGCAGAAACAACATTACTTAGAAGAGCGGATGACACGACTGCTAGCAACAAGAGGATGAATTTCTTACTCAGTCGTGGCATTGTTTTCACCTAATCGCTCAAGCCTTGAGTACGACCACTGCAGCGGAGAGATCTAGTATAGGACAACCCCATATATCCGATAATCATTGTCTAGGTGGTTCGCTACCCCTTAACTCAGGTGTGCGTTTAAGACGGTTAACAAATTCTTCTGAATCTTTCCGTGCGGCTTCTTTTTCAGCCCTAGTCATACATGTTTTTGTCTTAATACGAGTCCCAGTCATTTTTTCTGAAACGCAAATCAGCTTCTCACCATCTTGTGTCACTGCGTTATCAAAATCTACACTGGATTGTTTGGTTTTTGGCGTGCTACTGGCGCAACTGCTGAGAATAAGCGTTGCAAATATCGTTAAAAGTACATTTTTCATTTTATTTATCTCTGGATTATTATGGGGTTACTGGATGTAATAGACTTGCCAAGTCTTTTATTTAAGAGGCCATCCTAGATAAGTAATTATTTAGACTATCAGGATGGGAAACTGTCGGTCAGGTAAGTATAAACCATAGGAAAGAGCAATGCAGGGTAGGGTAGGCGTATCTTTGGTAGCCGCTGGTAAATATTGCCAACACTTCACACAGCCGTGTGATCGGATAATGGCGATGCGGCTGTTGGACAAATGCGTACTTCACATGAGTTCTCTGACAAAGTACGCTGCGGCTTTTTTTCAGATATCGACCTCCTCTGGCTTTTAGTTCTGCGGCAAGTTGTTCAGCTTTTTGTAATGATCTTCCGGCGATAATAACTTGAATGTTGCCTTCCAGTGCAAGCATAGTGGTGATAACGCTGCCAAAGTTTCCATATCCGCCAATAATTAAAACCCGTTTACTCAAAGCTCCTTCTCCACATGAAAACGGCCCTTGTATTCATGTGTTTTTCCCCACCAAGGGTGAGTTATCTGAGTGAGCATGTCAAAACTGTTGTCATCAATAGCAGTTTCTTCGCCATATCCTTTGCCTATTATGAAGGTTAAAGGTAAAGGGATAAAATAACCGAAAAGATGCAAGGCGTAACCACGATGCTTGAGTACTACCTTTTGTCCATCCCAAAGATAGCGCATTTTCCAACTGAAGCCGAAACGCATAATTTCGACAACTTCATTGTCTTTAATGTGGACCATGCGGGACTGGAAAGTATAGGGTTTGGCATTTTTGAAATTAAAAACTCGATTAAAATGATATGCCTCGGTATTTTTGTCACTTTGAAAATGAACCCTAACAGGAACATTTTTTTCATTGTTAACAGGTATTTGCCCCATAAGCTTCATAAGTGGGGATAGCAGTTTAAATATTCCTGCACACATTACATCAAGATTGCCAACTACAATCACTGTGTCATTTGAATATGGACGGTTGGCATAATGTTTACGGATGACGGCAGGTAATTCATTCCAAGCGTCACCAAATATGCTTTCAAAAATGGCTGGGTGCTTCATATTGCCTAGAATATCATTAAAAACTTAAGGCGCAAGGTTTGTTGGTCAAGTAATACTCTAGGACACTAAAGACCCAGTGCAGGGCGGTTCTTATATACCTTGTACCGGCATCAAATTAACCGGAATATGTAGGCGGCAGAATTCTCTTTGGTAAGCGTGCATAAGTAACTAGAACCAGTCTTGGTGAATCAATGCTTCGGCGCAGTTTGATTTGCTCCGTTTTGATGTAATGTTAAGCTTACTACTTTACTTTCTTCTCTGTTGAAAGTTAGTTGTGCATCCACTGCCTTATAAAAGAATTTGTCTTTGTCATAAGCAAAGACAGGCAGCCATGTTTGACCACTAAGCTTTACCATTAATTGCCCCTTTTCAAGCTTCACTTGGAAAACTGCGCCAGGTGCAAGTTCAAAGCTACCGGTATAAGTATTCAGTATCACTTCATCGACTTTGATTTCTGTAAGGCGTTGAATACTGGTATCTTCGGCTACTCTAGGTGCTGGCATTATCTGTCCGTTCTGATGCAAAACAGCTTGAATAACAGTGCCAGCAGCATTGCGCTTGAAGACTAATTGAGCATCCACTGACAACAGGGTGAATTCATCTTCTCCACTGACTGCTATCTGTAATGGCGCTTGCCCTGTTGCTTGTACATACAGCTTGTCTTGCCGCGCAAACACACTCAGTACGAAATCTGGACTAATTGCAAAAAATCCAAAGTAGTCGCTGAAATCCTGATTCACTGTGGTTGGCGATGCAGAGGCCTGTGTTGGTGGATCGGTAAACAAGCTGATGCCGAAGTCGGTAATATTGTAGCTGCTGTTAGATAACACAATCCAGCCTTCATTGGCGGATGGATTAAAGCCTGCGAAACTACTAAATCCACCTGTGCCCCCATTGTGCCAATAAATTTTATTCTCGTTGTTGCCAAGTACCATCCACGCTCGACTTACTGATGGCTGGTTGTCACTGGTGGTAACAATTTCTAAATCAGCACTAGTATTGTGTACTAACTTATTTGGGTTCTGGGATAACCAGGGTACAAACAATCGTGCTAATTGGCTGGCATTACTACGCAGTGCACCAGCTCCAGCTAAAGAATCAGAATGCCAGTTGGCTACAATTTCTCCAGCACTATGACCAGGCAACAATAATTTTGTGTCGGCGGTTGTTATAGTAGTCATGCCTAAAGGCTTTAGAATATGTTTTTCTAGAGCCTCGAAATAAGTACTGTTATCTGCCTGTCCCAACAAGTAGCCAAGCAGCCCAACGCCAAAATTTGAATAAGATATTACTTTCTGAAGTTCTTGATCTGGGCGTGTAGTTTTGATCGCATCAAGTAAATCTTTCGCGCTATAGTCCTGATAAGGGTCTGCAGGATTACTCATCTTTAAGTTTGCTGGCAAGCGTGGTAAACCTGATGTGTGAGTACCTAATTCTTGCAGAGTAATTTGGCCCACAGCGGGGTTTGTAAATTCAATACCGGGTAATAATTCGGCTAACTTAGCATCGTAGAAAAGCGTGCCCTTGGCCACCATTTCAGCTAGTAAAAGATTAGTAAATACTTTAGTTATTGAACCAATTTCGAACTGACTATCAGCCCCAGGTGGACGCGGGTCTTTTACAGACATTTTACCGTAGGTGTACAGCTCTACAGTGTCGCCTTTTATGCCGGCTATTACCATCCCTATAAGTTCACCAGAACTCAGGCGATCTTCTATCCATTGCTCCTGTTTTTCAGGTAGGGCATTTGCCCGTGCAAATTCCGATAGCAACAAACTAAGTAAAATAAATTTCCATAGGTACTGCATAAACCACTATCTCCATGAATTGAATATTTCGTGTGAGCTACCCTGAGTTTTTTGAGCTCAGCCTCCAGATGCTCTAATACTAACTTATTTGTAAGGGTAGGGTGGCCGCTAAGACCTATCACAGGGCAGCCCCGGCATACTTTTTAGGCAAAAAAAACCAGCGCAGTGGGAGCTACGCTGGTAAGAGAGTTGTCTGGCAGTACATCCTTGTACTGTTTTAATCAGACTGGGGGAGTTATTATTCCATTATATATCGGTTCAGAAATTTACATCCAAAATTACACCAGCATCACCTTGACGAATTTCGATAAGCTTGCCGCGAGGATCAAAATCAAGCGCTGAGACACCGGCATTTGCTGGAAAGCTAAACTGTAACTTTCCTTCAGCACCACCTTGTCCGTTAGTAACAGGGATGCTACCTACTAACTCGCCACCCACGAAAAGACCGTAGTTGCCTATGGGTAAATCTTCAATTTCGACTTCAAACTCAACCTTGGTCAAACCTTGCTCCAACTTAGCACTACCTCTGGCAGATGCGATTAAACCCGCATTATTTAAATTTGACTCGGTCTCCAAGCCATCGGCAAAAGGTGGGGCACCATTTGCTACTGGGTCATTAATCGCAGGGTCTACAGGCGCAAACACCATACCAAATAACACCGTGCTGTCTTCCAATACTTCAATTGCTTTTCCGCGTGGATCAAAATCTAGTAATAACTCGCCTTCACCGGCTGGAGATTCAAATTCAATCTCACCTTCAGTGCTGTTCCCAGTAATCATTACCTCGATCTGTCCACGAATTTCACCATCAACACTGAGGTCATACATGCCTACTGGTATACCTTCAACTTCAACTTCAAATTTAGAACTTGAAGTGCTCTGCTTGAATTTTGCACGAGCGTTCCCACCAGTATAAACATTGGTGTTGGTCATGAACTGTTCTATTTCATAACTACTTTCGCCTGGGGTGGTGTTATCTGAAATCCCACCACTACAATTGTCGCCTTGGACCGATGTCAGCCGCTGAATTCGAACAAAACCACCTGTGCCACTAATTGAGTTCGGTGTGTTCGCGGTAGCAGGTGTGTTCGCTGTGCCAGTAGTAGGTACCGGAGATATATCGACGGTACCGCTCTGGCAATCATCGAAGGTAAATTCCGCGGTGGCTAAAATAACTTCATTGCGGGTTTGTGGGTCATTTTCCTGAAGGTTAGTAACACCGGTTACAGTGAACATGTCCAAGAGAACTTTATCATCTACCACATCACCAATTCCTGCTAACCACATTGGGTTGCCAGCGGTGTCGAATGTATACCAATATACAATCGCCTGAGTGACTCCACCGTTTTGGTTGATAACCTGGAAGTCAAAACCCTGGCTTTCATGATCAGGCTGTGACCAAAATCCGGTGAAACTTTTGGTGATAGTGATTGCTTGAACTGGCATGGATACAAACATGAACAGCAACAGTAATAATGACATCACTAAGGCTGTTTTTTTCATAATAAAATTCTTTCTGTATGGGGTCTTCATATTGGTACTCCTTAAATTACGGGTTAGTTAAAACTACCCTTTTTCGTTTAACTTTCTTCTACGGATACATCATCGTCTTCAAAATAATACACACTTATACCTGCACGCCTTACAGCGCCTTGCACAGGCTTCTTACTGGTTTTCTCAAACATATAGTCATCAGCATCGACAACGCATTTTCGACCATATCCCTGGAGTTTCTTCTTGATATCATCAAGAATTTCGACTGGTATGTTGTCGTTACTCGCAATGAGTTGTAAGCGGGTTTCATCAGGGCCACTACTTTGATATATATTGTGGTCTATGGTTTCCATCAACGATTTAGTAGCAGAACCTAAAATTCCAAACTGGTAGAGCGTGCTTTCATCGTTATTGGTCACAAAATATGCGCTCTTGAGACTTATACTACCGCTTGCAGATACTTCTATGCTCTTCACATGCTCTAACTCATCCTTGATTGACCGTGGTGGCACGCCACCTGAATAGCTCTCAACTAGGCTACTAAACGATGGGGCAGGGCCATCGAATGGAAGATTTAATGGTTCACCATTGCTGTCGCTGTATTCAGAGTCATGGACCCAACCATCTAGAACTCGTGAGGCACGGTGATACTGATCAACCGAAGTAGTCTCATGCGGATGCGGGGATTTCAGAAGTCGATCAACTTCAACTCGAGAGAGTCCCGTTAATATGGCAATTCTGGATTTGCTCTCTATTCGTCCTGGAAGCTTGAACTCTTCACGAGCGACTTCTGCATAAGTCCAGCGTAACCACTCAGCAGCGGTTTTATACGCAATGCCATTGCGTAACAGGATGCGTACCATGGGGCGAAATATTTTCACCACGGCATTCGCGATTGCAGCTTTAGTTGTACTTGAGTTTGATGGAGTCGTTTTCATATTTGCAATAATATTTACAAATATACCGAAAAGCAAGCTTTATTTACTCTTTTTTGAGAAGATGAATGTTTTCAGGTAGATACAATCAAGGCATGCAGTTGTTTAGATGGGCTCTAGATAACATTACAGCCGATACTTGGGCCACCTGTTGCTTGGGGATAGATACTGCAGGCTTTTTTGAATCGCAATAGTAAGCTCTCCTGTAGCCATTCTGTCCGTTACATTGTTTGCTGAAACCAAATGTATTATGTGTTACTACAGTGACGCTGAATGTATTTGACTTGCTATAAAATCGAACATATTATATACACCTAAGATAGGCAAGATTGCTTATTGGAAATATACCTATTAAGTGTTAGTCTGTGGTTTGTTACATTTTTACTCAAGATAACTCCCTACGCATTGATGCTCCCATCGTCTACCGTCAATTTTTAGTTGCTCAGGTCGATCCATACTATATAGTCAGGATTAAAAGAAAAAATGGAATTGCGAATTATAAAATATAAAATTTCGGTCATCATACTGATTTTACCTTTTCATAACCTTGCGGCTGCTAATAATGAAATATTTGTTAATGGTTTTGAGGAAATTCCAATACCGATAGTTAGATTTAATCTTAACGATACCGGCATAATTTGGGCCGGAAATATTTTGACAGGCAACAGTTCAACCTGCATAAGTGATATAGCCGCTGACCAGGACTGTCATCAAGGGCGAGATGCCAACGCGGCAACAAACAGCAATGCTGATGGCCATGCCGGATTTAGTTTTACCAAATTAGACATTAACGGTAACCAACTGGGTTCAACAGCTACCAACTGGTCTTGTGTACAAGATAATGTTACTGGCCTCGTCTGGGAGGTCAAGACCAACGCAGCTGGAATTCACAATAGAATTAACACCTACCAATGGGGGGGTATAACTGCAATAGGTCGTGACCACCCTGCACGCAATGGTACCTACTTTGACCCATCCTGGAATGAGCTGGTCACCAATTCCAATGATAATAACTTCTGTGGGTTTGCTGATTGGCGCTTACCAACAATTATAGAGTTAAGCTCAATTGTCAATAAAGGTACAACAACTCCAGCTATAGATATAAACTACTTTCCAAATACATCCTCTGGCATTTATTGGTCGTCCTCACCGATGGCTGAATTTGAAGACTTTGCACGCTCGGTAAGCTTTTTTCTCGGCGATGATACTATTAACATGCGTAATTCCTCGCGACTTGTCAGGTTAGTACGCTCTGATCAATGAGCTGTAACAGGGATAATTGCTTGTCTGCTGAGTTAAGTCTATTTATTTATACTGCAAAGTTTCTATGCAATTTTCAGTATTTTTGTAAAAAGTGATAACAAACAATACTATAGGTTTAAGGCTGCCTGTAGGTCGAATCGGGAATAACCATGAAATTAAAATTATTTTTATTAACACTACTTATATCACCAAATTTGTTTGCAGCAAGAATTTGCGAAGACTATATAACTGATGAGTGGCCAGATCACCGCTACCAAATAGATAGTGTGTCTGAAGTAGTAACAGATATGGGCACCGGGCTGATGTGGAAAAGGTGTAGCGAAGGCCTATCTGGAGGGAACTGCGAGATTGGGGTTGCCAGCACGCATGGTATCGGGAATGCCTTGGCTATCCCTGCAGCCATTAACTCAACAACCGGGTTCGCTGGACATGCCGATTGGCGCCTTCCAAATATTGAAGAGTTACGGAGTATTGCTGCAATTAACTGTTATCGACCTGCCATCAATGAAATAGCCTTCCCAAATACTCGGAGTGACCTATTTTGGTCGTCCTCACCGATTAATTTTAATGATAGTAATGGCTGGAATATAAATTTCAGC
Source organism: Lysobacterales bacterium (assembly GCA_021648125.1). Lineage (GTDB taxonomy): Bacteria > Pseudomonadota > Gammaproteobacteria > Xanthomonadales > SZUA-36 > SZUA-51. The sequence goes on along the minus strand of JAKITK010000021.1, from coordinate 10,773 downwards.
CACGGAACAGATATCCCCGACAATAGTGGCTTTAATGTTCTTGTGCGCCTGGTTCGCACTGCAGACTGATTGTTGTACTGTACATACAAGCGCTCATTTAGTAACAAATAAGGGTAAGTATCAAATAAAAACAATAAGATAGGGCGGGCTTCCCCCCCCAAAACAATCACCTGCTTGTGCAAACCCCCGATGAAATTTGAGCTTGGAAATGTGCCTACTAAAAGGGCCTGTTGCAGAAAATTGGAGAAAATAAAGGCCTTAGTGAGATACCAAAGTCCCAATGCCGACCTAAGCCGAGAGAGAAAATATAAAATGTAGAACCTATAAAGTAAGTGAGCTAATTGGAGAGGCCTCCGGTATTGTCGGCTAACCCGCAATGGTCAACCTAGACCTACTTATACCATTTCCTTCAATGTCTCGAACACCAGAGCGACCCTATTCGTGTTAGCATCAACGGCAAAATTTATCCAACATTCATCTTATAACTATCAAATACTAGGGGTTCTTATGCATAAGTTATTCAAAAGTCTTTTTATTCTTAGCTTTCTCGTTATCACAAGTGGCTGCAGCGAAGAAAATGAAGCGGTAAACGAGACTGTTCAAGAGCAACCGGCTGCCGAGCTAGTGACTGAAGTCATTACTGAGACTATTTCTGAAACAGAAAAAGCCAATGAATTGTTTGAAACGATATTTATGCAAGGCGTTAAACGCAGTCCTATGTTTCAGTCCTTTCTTGGAATAAAAGATGATCAGGGCAAGTGGGACAATTTATCTGAAGAGTGGGCGCAAGAAGGTTTGCAAATTGCCAAGGATAACCTGGTTACAGTAAATTCGATTGATGCCAGCAAACTCGACCCGCAAACAAAAGTTAGCTTGGACTTAATGAAACAAAACCTACAACAGAAAATTGCTGATTTTAAATGGCGTTTTCATAACTACCCGTTGAATCAAATGCGTGGCCTCCATTCTGCGGCACCAGCGTTACTCATTAATCAACATAAAATTCAAGAGCGTAATGATGCCGAAGACTATATCTCTCGGTTAAATGCAATTCCAGCACTGTTTGATCAGCTAATAGAGAACTTAAATATCCGCGCTGAGAAAGGCATTATTGCGCCAAAATTTGTTTATCCCTATGTTATTAGTGATAGTGAAAATATTATCACAGGAGCCCCCTTTGATGCTGGAGAGGACAGTCCTTTGCTGGCGGATTTTAGTAGAAAAGTTAAGCTGTTAGATCTGGATGCGACAGAAAAAGAAGAATTAATTAGTCGAGCGGTTACTGCCTTGGAAGAAAGTGTTAAACCGGGCTATGAAAACCTGATTACTGCGGTGAAGCTTGTTGCAACAAAAGCAGATACACAAGATGGCGTGTGGAAACTACCTGATGGCCAGGCTTTTTACAATAACGCTCTTGCGCGTACTACAACCACAGAAATGACTGCCGAGGAGATCCATCAAACAGGTTTAGCTGAAGTTGCCAGAATTCATGCAGAAATGGAATTGATTAAACAGTCAGTTGGCTTTGATGGTGATTTGAACGAGTTTTTCGGCTTTATGCGTGATGATGATCAGTTTTATTATACTGATTCCGAAGAAGGTAGAGGAAAGTACCTGACCGAAGCCACAGCTTATATTGATACCATGAAAACGCATTTAGATGAGCTTTTTATTGTGAAGCCAAAAGCTGAACTAACGGTTAAAGCTGTTGAAGCATTTAGAGAGAAATCGGCTGGCAAAGCATTTTACCAAACGCCCTCTATGGATGGTACCCGCCCAGGTATTTACTATGCTAATTTATACCGAATGCGTAATATGCCAACTTACCAAATGGAAGCGCTAGCCTATCACGAAGGCCTCCCTGGTCACCATATGCAACTAGCAATTGCGCTGGAGCTGGAGGGAATTCCCAAGTTTCGAAAGTATTCCCGTTTTACCGCTTACACCGAAGGCTGGGGACTTTATTCTGAAAAACTACCTAAAGAAATAGGTATGTATAGTGATCCCTATTCAGATTTTGGTCGCCTGGCGATGGAATTATGGCGTGCCTGCCGTTTGGTGGTAGACACAGGCATTCATGCAATGAAATGGAGCCGTGAGCAAGGCATCGATTACTATGTTAATAACACACCAAACGCCAAAAATGATGCAGTAAAAATGGTTGAGCGCCATATCGTAATGGCATCTCAAGCAACGGCTTATAAAATAGGCATGATGAAAATTTTAGAGCTGCGGGAAAAAGCAAAAATGGCGTTAAATGATAAATTTGATATTCGTGATTTTCATCAAGTAGTGCTAAAAAACGGCCCGCTGCCTTTAGATGTATTAACTCAATATGTTGATGAATATATTGCCACTAAGCTTGCGCAATAATTTGATCTTTTTGTGCTCGTGAAATACTCGCTCGATATTACCCCTCCGATTACTTCGGAGGGCTAAAGTCCTCGTTATTACCCAGCTAAATTAGTCATCTACCTTCCGATACTGATTCAAACCAAAAACAATAAAACCAAGACAGGGGCAGGTTGAAGCTCCCTTAGTTCTTGCGTTTCTTGCTTTGCAGTCTGAAAAAAGGAGTTCCGCATAGGGTGCTAGTGTGATTCCGTATGAGGTCTGTTGTTGATGTTATCCAGTTTAGTGTTGAATTTACTACTGAATCGGCAACACAAACAAAAACAGAGACAAAGCAATTTCGCTAAGTCTCTGTTATGTATTGCTAATATGGCTCCCCAGGACAGATTCGAACTGCCGACCTAGTGATTAACAGTCACCCGCTCTAACCAGCTGAGCTACTGGGGAATACTTAAAAAGAAACGCTGACGCGAACTCTCTCCAAGGCGCGATATTGTCCCCGTTTAAGGGCATCGCGTCAAGCAATAATATAGTATTTTTTAAGCATTCGCAGGAATCAACCACAATTTAGGCTAATACCTTCAGCTACCCGCTTAATCTGTCGGACTCTACCGCTATTGGCAATGACTAACTCGCGTGCGTAATTTCTGCCACGGAAATCACAAATTGTAATCTTTGCGGCTGAGCCCGCGGCACTGCCGTCAGGATAAAAGCGAATTTTACGGCGATAAATAGAAGACCTTGCCTGCAGGGAGTCCATCGCGGCTGCTATCCGCAGGCGCTGTTCCTGCTGTTGATATTCACGGTCGTTATTACTGTCAATAAATATCATCCAGCCTTGACCCCAGTTGCCAGTGTCGGCACAGCTATTGCCTCCGGCTGAAGCGCAAATAATAACTTGCTGACCCTGATTTACAGCCATTGAACGGGCGAATAATAAGTCTATGTGCAGGCGTTGGTTTTCGCTGCGTAGGCGTTGATTTTGGATGAATTCGCCGAAGCTGGGAATGCCTAAACTCAAGGTGATAGCCATAATACTTATGCTTACCATGAGTTCCAGCAGAGTGAAGCCGCTGAATGTATTTTTAGTCCGCTGCAGATCCATGACTTATTTTGGCAGTAGCAGGTACTGCAGAGCCAGAGGCAAATGCCACCAATGCTTGTAGGTGATTTGCCGGGGTTTAAGTCGGCAAAATAAGGCAATGGGTACCTGTGTAGCTGGAGCGGGTCTTAATTAACAGCTAGAGCGCATTTTTTAAGGCGCTGTCTATTCGCGCAATCGCGGTTTCCAAATCTTCCATGCTGGTCGCATAAGAAAGGCGGAGGAATCCGGGTGCGCCAAAAGCGCTTCCTGGCACCATCGCAACATCGGCATTTTCCAGCAACCAACCTGCCAACTCCACATCATCACTAATACCGGGTAAGTTCTCGATTGCCTGACTAAAACAAGGTAGGGCATAGAAGGCGCCATCAGCCGGCTCACAGCTTACCCCGGGTAATTTATTCAGAGCAGGAATCACTCGGTCGTGGCGATTTTTAAAAGCCTCGCGCATCATCTGGATATAGTCCTGTGGGCCATTCAGGGCAGCTACTGCTGCGGCTTGGGAGATAGAACAGGGATTAGAGGTGCTCTGACCCTGTACTTTACGCATTTCTTTAATAATGTGCTCAGGGCCGGCGGCGTAGCCAATGCGCCAACCGGTCATGGAATAGGCCTTGGAAACACCGTTCAGGGTAATCACTTGGTCACGCAAATCCGGGCAAACATTGAGTAATGTCAGGTATTGGTGTTCTCCCCAATAGATATGTTCGTATATATCATCGCTAACCACAGCTATACGCGGATGCTGGCGGATAACCTCGCCCAGTGCCAGAAGTTCTTCTCGGCTGTAGACCTTGCCCGTGGGGTTGCTTGGTGAGTTGATAATCAGCAGGCGGGTTTTATCCGTAATAGCGCCTTCAAGTTGCCGCGCATTGATTTTAAAGGATTGCTCAAGAGTGGTATTAATAATAACGGGAAAGCCATCCGCTAACTTCACCATGTCTGGGTAGGAAACCCAGTAGGGTGCCGGCACTATAACTTCATCGCCGATGTTAATGATAGCCTGCATGAGGTTATACAGGCATTGCTTGGCGCCGGCGGAAATCAGAATTTCATTTATGTTGAACTCAAGCCGGTTTTCGGATTTGAATTTATTCACCACAGCTTGGCGTAATTCGACGGTTCCGCCAACCGCGGTATATTTGGTGTCACCCCGTGCAATGGCAGCATAGGCCGCCTGTTTGATGTGTTCAGGTGTATCGAAATCCGGCTCACCGGTTCCCAGCGATATGATGTTTTTTCCCAAGGCTTTTAACTCCGTGGCTTTAGCTGCCACGGCGAGAGTTGCTGAAGGTTTAACTTGGGCTACGCGGTGTGAAGTTTGTATGTTCATAATATCGGTAAATAAATTTATCTGCTGGAGCTAAGTCGGTTTTTTTAATGGCTTATCTGAAGATAAAGCAAGCTTCGATTAATATTAATTAAGTGTATCAACTTCTGGTAGTATTTGCCTGTCTAAGATCGTCACTTTTGAATAAAACATTGGTTTCTTTAGGAGAATTGTAATGACCCAGCCCGTGCATGTGGTTTGCCCGAACTGCAATACCATAAATCGAATTCCTGCAAACAAGATAGGCGCGGGTCCTAGTTGCGGAAAATGTGGGAAATCGGTATTCCCCGGTAAACCCATAGATTTGAATGCCGGAAATTTCATGCAACATATTAATCGCAATGATATTCCCGTAGTGGTCGATTTTTGGGCGCCTTGGTGCGGGCCTTGTATGACCATGGCACCTTGGTATAGTGATGCGGCGAATAAACTGGAGCCACGGGTGCGTTTCGCCAAATTAAACACCGAAGATGAACAAGCCATTGGCGCGAAATTCAATGTTCGCAGTATCCCCACACTTATTCTTTTTCGCAAGGGTAAAGAAATTGCCCGCAAGGCGGGTGCCATGCAGTCTGCACAAATTGTTAACTGGATTCAAGCGCAACTCTAAGCGCTGGGTAAATACTAATGCCTAAGATGAAACATCCATTCGAGTTGGTTTCGAAATACCAGCCCGCCGGTGATCAGCCAGCGGCGATCAAGGGGCTTGTGGGTGGTCTTAAAGCCGGTGCCAAGCATCAAACCCTATTGGGTGTGACCGGCTCGGGAAAAACCTACACAATCGCCAATGTCATTGAGCAAGTCCAGCGGCCCACTTTGGTAATGGCGCCGAACAAAACCCTAGCTGCCCAGCTTTATGGTGAATTTAAGAGTTACTTCCCCAAAAACGCAGTGGAATACTTTGTTTCATACTATGACTACTATCAGCCGGAAGCCTATGTGCCCTCCAGCGACACTTACATAGAAAAAGACGCCTCTATTAATGAGCATATCGAACAAATGCGCTTGTCAGCCACCCGCTCATTGTTGGAACGCCGGGATGTCATTATTGTGGCAACGGTTTCGGCAATTTATGGTCTGGGAGACCCCACACAGTATATAAGCATGGTGCTGCCGTTAACCCGTGGAGCGCCACTGGAACAACGCCAGGTGCTCAGGCGTTTGGCGGAAATGCAATACGCACGCAATGATTTTGAACTGCGCCGTGGAACTTATCGAGTGCGCGGTGATGTTATTGATATTTTCCCGGGCGATGAGGAAACCCGGGCTATTCGGGTAGAGTTGTTTGATGAAGTTGTCGAGAATGTGACCGCTTTCGATCCCCTCACCGGTGAGTTAATTGAACGCATTGACTCGATAACTATTTACCCTAAATCTCACTATGTAACCCCTCGTCAAGTGGTTCTGGATGCCACCCATACCATCAGTGAAGAACTGGGTGTGCGTCTTGAACAATTACGCGAACTCAATAAGCTGGTAGAACTGCAGCGGCTGGAACAGCGCACCCGTTATGATCTTGAAATGATGATGGAGTTGGGCTATTGCAATGGTATTGAAAACTACTCCCGGCATTTAACCGGCAGAGCGCCGGGCGAAGCACCGCCGACGCTTTATGACTATCTCGCCGATGATGCTTTATTGGTTGTTGATGAAAGCCATGTCGCAGTTCCGCAGATTGGCGGGATGTATAAAGGCGATCGTTCGCGCAAGGAAAACCTGGTGATGTATGGTTTCAGGCTACCCTCCGCGCTGGACAATAGACCCTTAAAGTTTGAAGAATGGGTAGAAAGAGCACCGCAGGCTATTTATGTTTCAGCTACTCCCAGGCCTTATGAAATTGAGCTTTCTGGCGAGCGTGTGGTAGAACAGGTTGTCCGCCCAACGGGATTAATTGATCCTGAAATAGAAATTCGTCCGATTGCGACTCAGGTCGATGATTTGTTATCTGAAATTAATATCCGTGCAGCTGAGGGTGAGCGGATCTTAGTTACCACCTTAACCAAGCGCATGGCGGAAGACTTAACTGAATATCTTGGTGAGCATGGGGTAAAGGTTCGTTACCTTCACTCTGACATCGATACTGTCGAACGGGTGGAAATTATCCGCGACCTCCGGCGTGGAGAGTTTGATGTGTTAATTGGCATTAATTTACTCCGCGAAGGTTTAGATATGCCCGAGGTATCATTGGTAGCGATTTTGGATGCCGATAAAGAAGGTTTTTTACGCTCTGAATCCGCTTTGATTCAAACCATTGGCCGAGTTGCTCGGAATGTCAAAGGCAGAGCCATTTTATATGCCGATAAAATCACCGGTTCGATGCAGCGGGCGATCGCTGAAACCGACCGACGCCGGGAAAAACAAATTGAACACAATCTCAAACATGGCATTACCCCTACAAGCATCGTTAAGCTTGTTGATGACATCATGGAAAGTGCCCATGCCGAAGATACCTGGAAACGCGAGCAGCGCTTAGTAGCAGAATCACAACTGGATTATGATGTTAGCGATCCGCTACAATTGGCAAAAGCGGTCGCCGAACTGGAAGAAAGAATGTACCGGCACGCCGAAAATTTGGAGTTTGAAGAAGCCGGTACAGTTCGCGACCAGATAACTAAACTGAGAAATTTGGAATTCGGGATTAAATGAGATCAGCCATGCAAGATTGTGGCGTAAACGCTACAGAGTAATATCGACCCACACCAGATGATGGTCGGATGCGCCGACCCAGTCCGCGCCTTCCTGCCCGGCGCTAGGCCAGAATACGCCACAGCGATGAAGCATAATCTGTTTCGCCGGAAGCACATAATCTAGGCGTAAATTCCCAACTTTAGCCGGGTTAAATTGCCCAGTGTCTGTGGCCGGATTACCCTTGTGGCTGAGATTTACGCCCGCTTTTTTATCACTATCAAGCACCGCCCCCGAACTTTGCGGGCTACAGTTATTATTAATTGCCGGGTGCTGAAGTAATTGCGCAATAGCCTGCCTTGTGCTATCCCCATCAACGGGGTCGGCATTTAAGTCTCCGGCGATTACAAATAGACTGTTTTCCTTCAGACCACCAGCCTGACCCTTATCGTCAATGATCCAGCCGGACTTGTTTGGTTCGATATAATCGGCAAATAAACGAATTTCATCATGGTTACGGCGGCCATTGCGGTCTTCGGGGCCATCAAAGACCGGTGGGGTAGGGTGCATGACCAAAAAATGCAGAGTTTTACCAGCAATAGTTATCGGAATATCCCAGTGAGACTTGGAGGACAGGCGTAATTTGTTCCAGACTTCAGTTGAGTACCAAGGCTTATTGGTGCTTGGGTCAATGGGTTGTAAGGCTTGCGGCATGCTGGCCCATTTTAGTTTTTGAAAGCCGCGAACTGCGGCGGTGTCGATGGGGTAACGGGACAATACCTGCATCCCATATTGACCGGGGAAAAAACCAAAGCCCCAGGCATCAGCCGGACCATTGGTTTTACCATCACCATTAAGATCAAGGCCGCTATTGATGCCAGTATTTACTGAGCTGCTGTAAGTATATGGGTAGTCTATTGCCGCTTGTCCGAGCTGTGCTTGGGACAAATAGTTTTGTTGAAATAGTTTGCCCAGTTGCGCTCCAGCCTGGTAGTCAAATTCATTTAACAACAAAATATCAGCCCGAACATGCTGAATGATTGCGGCTATTTTTATCAGTTTTGGATCGTTTTTTTGACTAAGCTTTTGCTCTAAATCACCTGCGTTTCGCAAGCCACTGGCGACATTGTAAGTCGCTATTTTTAATTCACGGCTTTCCGTCAATACCAGTGACGGGCAACTCAACAGAAATAACAGTGCCAGACTTATTCGCATTCAAGCTTGCTGTCAATTGTGGGGAGTTTAAAGTTATCGTTGCCAAAAATCGCCTGTAGTTGTTCCAGTGCTGGGCGGGCTTGCTGCCAGTCTGCGGTAACTTTTTCTGGGTTAAAACTGGCTACCCAATCACTCACTCCAGTGTAATAAATAGAGTATAAGTTTAGGTTCAAACGCTTGGCAGTTTCTTCATAAGCAGCGAGGTTGTAGTCTTTATCATCAATTACCACTATTGCTTTTGGAAGCGTGCCGCCGATTTTATTCAGCAATTCAATTAACATATCACCTTTATGCTGACCGGCAAGCATATACACCCCATCTTTGTATAGCAGTGGGCGTACAGCGCTTGCTGCTTGAAACTCCCCATAGCCATTCACAGGACCTGGTGCTGTGGCTCTGAAATCCATTTGATTACGGCGTAGTTCACGCATAGTTGGCAACACAAAAGTCCAGCCTCTGGCAGTCGCTGCCATTACCGTAGTGCCTTGTTGCTGTAGTTTTTTTACGACCGCTGCGGCATCATTTTGAGTTGGGCGCATAGAGCCGGAAAAGAACAGTGCGCCCTGACTTGCCAAGCGATTGCGTACCAACCTAGGGTCGCATTTATCTGCCTTCTGCATGGCGCTTTGCCAGTCATACCACTGGTCAGAACCCAGCTGGGTGTTCATAGCCAGTAAGGTGTTATCAATATCAAAAACCACCAAAATATCTTCGCTGGGTAGTTGCTGTTCAAGCTTGCTAACAATTTCTAGTGTGAGCTTCAAATCACTTGAGCTCACCCGGTAATTAGCGGGTAGCTCGATAGTTTTAGTCTGCTTGGAACAAGCACTAAGCAGCAGGGCAGCAGTAAATACTAAAGGTAATAGGCGAACTGACATTCTGGGGCTCCAAAATTAGGTTAATGGTGGATTTTAGCGCATTTAGTATAGCTAGCCTGTGTTTTATTCATGCATAGATCAGAGGCGCCCTAGATTTAGGGATCCTCTTCGATCACTTGCAGGGCAAAGTTAGCCAAAGGTTCGACCATTGCCCGAGTTTACTTGCCTGGGAAATGTTCACTCACCCAGCTACACCCTAGAGGGCAGCAAAGTGTGCCTTAGCTGCCATTCCGGCGAAACCATGCACGCGCGATGGCAGCCAGTGCTCATGGCAAACTGAACTCTCCAGATTCACCGGTACCTTCACAGGGTTGTGAGTCATGCCGTGGACCGGGCAGTTTCCATGTATCCCGGGCACACGGGGGTAAAGGATTTCCGGCCCTGGCCACATTCGGCCGTGGTAAGGATGTTGCCAGTCGTCAAGAACAGATTGATACCTGCCTGTCCTGTCATGATTTGTCAAGAACAGATTGATACCTGCCTGTCCTGTCATGATTTTTTGAACATTGATGTTTTAGTGGTGCATTTTGAATCAACCTTCTCCTGCCGATATTAAACAGATTTATAGCCAAACCTTCGCCATCTTTCGAAAACGCTTTAACAGATTGATACCTGCCTGCCCTGTCATGATTTTTTGAACATTGATGTTTTAGTGGTGCATTTTGAATCAACCTTTTCCTGCCGATATTAAACAGGTTTATAGCCAAACCTTCGCCATCTTTCGAAAACGCTTTAAGATAACATCGTGGGACAAAGTGCTGATTTTTATTTGTTGCCATTCTTCATTGTGTCTACGTTCTTTCTTTTTATGCTTAACGGTTGAGTTCACTGGCGCGCATGATTAAACTTTTCGCGAAATCGAGCCCCAAGTCTAAACGCGTCCAGTGAAACGATTTGTTGAACGAAGCCGCGTTGCGGCAGAAACCCCATGCATCAAGATACGTATAATTTCCAAACCCAATTCCGGGTGATATTTAGAGGAAATTGTAGCATGAATAAAATAGAGAAAGAGCGCTTTGAAAAACACTACCAGCAACTGTTGAAATGTCTTAAGTTACAGGGTAAAGCTGAAAAAACCATTGATGCTTATTCACGTGCTGTACCTCGCGTGGTTGCGCATTTTGATTGTCTTCCAGAAGACCTGACAGTGGATAACTTAAAAGACTATTTTGCCGCTTTAGTCGACAGTCATTCCTGGAGCACGGTTAAAATTGACCGCCTGGGATTGCAGTTCTACTGGCGGCATATTCTTAATAAAGACTGGCAATGGA
>JAKITK010000090.1 GCA_021648125.1 Lysobacterales bacterium | reverse complement strand
ATGTTTATCGGCTTACCCGCATCCAGGAACGGAACAAAGATGGTGCCTTAACGGGTTATTTTGTGGATTTTAGCTATAACGACACCACCGGTCGGCTGCTGGAGGCTACCAGCAGCGATGGGCGCAGTGTTAGTTACACCCACGATGAAGTTGATGGCTTGACCAGTGGTAACCTTATCGAGGTTAATGGGCTAGAAAATATCGTGCAAAGCTTTGCCTATACTGATACCAATGATGAGCATAATGTCAGCAGTATCCAAACCAGTGCTGATGCCACCCCGGTCATCAATATTTACGATAACCAAGATCGGGTAGTGCAGCAGGACTATGGTAATCACACCACAGTATTTGATTATGTTATCGACCGTGGCAAAACCGTTGTTAATGAGACCATACGCGATGCCCAGGGTCTGAACCCCTACACCATCAGCAGCACCTATGAATTTGATACAGCCGGTAACTACACCAATAAGATTGATGCCCTGGGTAATGAGGTTCGGCATGTTTTTGATGCCAACCGCGACCGGATTCGGACTGAGTGGTGGCAGAACAACGCCGGTACATTGGCTTTGTTGCAAGCCAAAGATTTTAGCTATGATGGCATGGGCAGAAAGCTGACCGAGTCAGTCACCCTAGGCAGTGGCGAGACCATCACCACTAGCTGGACTTATGAGCAGGGCTGGGTAGCCAGCGAGCAAACTGTATCCAGCACAGCCCCGGCTAAAATCTTCCGCACCGAATTCACCTTTGTGCGCGATGCCAATAATGTACCCATTAACCTTGCCAGCAGTAAACGCCGCCACGCTGATGGCAGTTTTCAGGTCAGTAGCTATAGCTACGATACCCTGGGAAGGCTAATTGCCACCACCTTGCCCGATGGGGTGCAAGTATTCAATGAATACACCGGCGCTTATCTCACCAGAACATGGTTTAAAGATTCCAGCGGCACCGATATCGCCACCAACCAGCGTACTTTTACCTACAATAACCAGGGCAACCGCATTACTAGCACCGATGCCCGTGGCAATACCAGCACCTATGAATTTGATGACCAGAGCAGAATAATAAAACAAACCAACCCCTTGGGCGAGCAAACCATCTACACCTACACCAACAACAACCTTACCCAAATAGAAGTTGGTCGCACAGTTGCTGAAGGAGCAGGGCAGCTCAGCCAGTTTATCTATGATGGCAAAGACCGCCAGATAGAGATAAAACGCCAGGATGATAATGGCGTATGGCAAAGCTACCAAAGCTTCAGCTACGACAGCCGCAACCAGTTGTTAAGCCAAACCGATGCGCTGGGTCGTGCCACCAGCTATAACTATGATCCAGAAGGGCGGATGACAAGTGTTACCGACCCTGCCAATAACAGCACCCAGTTTGACTATGATGCCCGCAGCAACCGAATTGAAATGACCGATGCCCTGGGCCGGGTCACGACTTACAGCTATGATGCGCTAAACCGCCTGCTAGAAGAAAACCAACAAAGCCTTAATGCCATAACCAAGTACAGCTACGATGCAGCAAGCAACCTCACCTCGGTAACCGACCCTGAGTCCCAACGCACCAACTACAGTTATGATACGCTATCAAGAAGAACCCAAGAGACCCGACCCCTGGGCCAGAGCCTTAATTACTTTTACGACAACCGCGACCGCATAACCTATATGCTCAATGCTAGAAACCAGCGCATTAATTACAGCTACGCCGATTGGGGTGGTTTGCTTAGCCAGAGCCATTATTTAGACGACCAGGCTACCAACCTTGAGCGCATAATAAGCCACAATTACGACCTTGATGGCAACCTGGTTAGCAGTAATGATGACAGCATTCAGGCGGGGGATTTATACAGCCTAAACTACGATGCCTTAAGCCGCCCATTGACCCAAACTATAAAATACATCCCCGGCGGCGATAAAACCCTAACTTATAGCTATGACCGCTTCGGCAACCGCAGCAGCATGAGCCTCAACGATGGCCAACTCCTCAGCCACAGCTACAGTTTTGATAAGCGTAATCGCCTAATCCAGGCAAACCTGCCACAGGCAACCGGTAGCCAAAGCATCAACCTAAGCTACACCGAAGCCGATGAACGCCAACAAATCACCTATCCCAACGGAGTAACTACCAGCTACACCTTTGAACCCAACGGCCCAATAAAAACCATCAACACCCAAACCAGCACCAACACCAATCTGGAAAGCTGGACTTATAACTACAACGCCGTGCTTAATATCGATGCCATCAGCAACAGCCTGGGCCAAACCACCTACAGCTATGATGGCCTCAACCGCTTAACCAGCGCCGACTACCCCAGCCTGCTCAACGATGAAACCTACGCCTACGACTTGGTAGGTAACCGCGAAGACCCAAACAACACCGCAGCCTACGACTACGACCAAAACAACCGTATTTTGCAATCGCCCATCAACGGCAACACCAATTACAGCTTTGATAGCGATGGCAACCTGACCCAAAGCACCAGCAGCGCCAATAACAAAACCTACAGCTACGATATTAGCAACCGCCTGCGAACCTACACCGGCACAAGCAACAGCGCCATCTACAGCTACGACCCCAACGGCCGCCGAATAAACAAAACAGTCAACGGCGCAACCAGCACCTATTTTTTATGGGACGGCACCCAAATCTTGGCCGAATACAACGGCGCAGGTATTAGAACCCAACGCTATGCCTACTTGCCAGGCGATTATGCCCCTAGCCAGAGTGCAGACGAGAATGGTATTTACAATGTCCACTCAGACCACCTGCAAACCCCCAAGTTAATGACTAATAGCAGTCAGGACATAGTCTGGACTAACCATATGCAGGCTTTTGGTGAATCGAATATTGATGCTGATCCGGATGGGGATAGCAATATAGTGATTATGAATATTAGGTTTCCGGGGCAGTATGAAGATAGTGAAAAGCAATTATTTTATAATATGAGTAGAGAATATGATTTTCTGACTGGAAGATACAATGAAGCTGATCCAATCGAAGGTTTTCGAATAGTTGATTATTATAGCTACGCAGATAACAATCCAAATATGTTTATTGACCCAATGGGTTTGCGGTTTAGAGGGTTTAAGCTCCCAATTGGAACAGGTACAATAATTAGTGGAACAGCAGTGCAGTTTTGTACTAATGAGGCATTTAGAGAGTGGAAGCTAGTCGAGCAAAGACTTGATAAGAAACGGGATTTAAATAAGGATAGAAAATATTGCCCGAAAGAGGAAGAATGTTACGTAATGTGTCTTTATGGTAAATTTATTCCGGGTGCTGTTTTTTGTAATCAGTCGATTAAGATCAGATTTCATACACAGCCATCTTGCCCTAGTGATGGTGCGCCAGCGATTAATATTAGAATTAAAGGGATTCGTGAAACATGTTTCTCTGGAAAGGTATAATCTAAAATGCTCACTTCAGGTATGTGTTTTAAATTTGCATTGACTCACAGATTAGCGTTAGTTATTTTTCTGCTTACAGCATTGCTTGGCTGTACTAATAAGAGCAAAATAAACTCTGAGGGTTTATGTTCAATAAATTATTCTGAGGCTATTGATATTGCACATTGTTTGCATCAGAAAAAGGAATACAAATTAGCAGCCGAATTATATTCCAAAGCTATTGAAAAATCGACCATTGAAAAAGAACAAAACGAGTATGGGATATATTTGCTTCTGAGCGAAATCGGTTCTTTATATTTTAGGTTGAGGGAATATCACCATGTACCATTTTATTTGGAACAAGCGCTAGCAATTGAAGATTATGACATGAATTCTTGGGAACTCCTTTCTGTCTCTTACTTCAGGCAAGGAATGTGTGCTAAAGGCAAACAGGCTATGTTAAATTACGAGAAAATAACAAATAAGTTTGATGCGAATTTCTTGCTGGAACACCCTGATGTCAAAGATTTGGAAGATCCTGTATTAGATAACCTTCGTAAGGAGGAGGATAACTGTTCTAAAGGAATACTCAGCAAAGACGAAGGCTTCTGGCAATTAGATGAGCCGGAAGCTAAAATGTGAGATACGAAGACAGGGCATGGGGAATTCGAGGCGTTAAAAGGCGCCCTAAAGGGGCATGTACTCAAATTAGGTGTTATTGGGGGTATCAATGAAGTACTCAGCATTAATTTTTCTGTTAATACTATCTAGTATGCAAGTAGTAATTGCGGGTAATCGTCTTATCATAGGTGACAGTGAGTCTTATGACTTTAGTTGTGAAGCGATATTGGAGAAAGATACGGTTAAGTTTGTATTTATTGATGAGGTAAACCAATATAAAACCCCGATCACCTGGAATAACAATCCCAACAGTGCAATAGAGTATGCATGGTTTGTGTTTTTTGACGAAGAATATACTCATGATGGTGTTGTTTATGAAGGATATGACATAGGGGTTAGGTATTTTACACGGGATGATGCTCCTTCAAAAGGAGCATTAATTGAGTTGTTCAGTATAAGTGATATAAGTGGGTTCGCTTATCGAAAAAACCACTTTATACCAATATATATTAACAAAAGTGATTTAACCGTAAATATAGTGGGTAGTAATGTGGAGTTGGTTTTACGCCTTGCTTCAAGTACTTCATTCTTTTTTAACTCTAAGCCAGAGAAAGCTAATTTTTGGGTGTTAGGAAATAACAAACGTCCAAGAAAATGTTTAACAAAAATAGTGAGAAAGGGTAAACTTGTCAATTGATTCAAAGTCGTCAAAAAATCGCTGCATTCTGACTATGTAACAATATTTGAGAAAATCAGCAAGCACAATAATTGGGGTCAGAGTAAAATATAACAATAATTGGGGTCAGAGTAAAATATAAAATAATTGGGGTCAGAGAACCGACCCTGAGTCCCAACGCACCAACTACAGTTATGATACGCTATCAAGAAGAACCCAAGAAACCCGACCCCTGGGCCAGAGCCTTGAGGAACCTATGATCTATTCGTGAATGAGCATCTTGAGCCTATAATTTCCAATAGCTGCGTTGGCAAGCACTAGCAATAGCGTTGCTATTACCAGCACTTACCGCCTTGCTCTTGAAAATTATAAATCTCAATCTGCTTCACTCAGAATAAATCAGAGGCTCCTTAATTATTTTTACGACAACCGCGACCGTATCACCTATATGCTCAATGCCAGAAACCAGCGCATTAATTACAGCTACGCCGATTGGGGTGGCTTGCTGAGTGAAAGCCACTATCTGGACGACCAGGCTACCAATCTTGAGCGCATAATAAGCCACAACTACAATCTTGATGGCAATCTGGTTAGCAGCAACGACGACAGCATTCAGGTGGCAGACTTATACAGCCTAAACTACGATGCCCTGAGCCGCCCATTGACCCAAACCATAAAATACATCCCCGGCGGCGATAAAACCCTAAGCTACAGCTATGACCGCTTCGGCAACCGCAGCAGCATGAGCCTCAACGATGGCCAACTACTAAGCCACAGCTACAGCTTTGATAAGCGCAATCGTCTAACCCAGGCAGACTTACCACAGGCAGGCCTGCCCGCTAGCCAAAGCATCAACCTAAGCTACACCGAAGCCGATGAACGCCAACAAATCACCTATCCCAACGGAGTAACTACCAATTACACCTTTGAACCAAACGGCCCGATAAAAACCATCAACACCCAAACCAGCACCAACACCAATCTGGAAAGCTGGACTTATAACTACAACGCCGTGCTTAATATCGATGCCATCAGCAACAGCCTGGGCCAAACCACCTACAGCTACGATGACCTCAACCGCTTAACCAGCGCCGATTACCCCAGCCTGCTCAATGATGAAACCTACGCCTACGACTTGGTAGGCAACCGCGAAGACCCAAACAACACCGCAGCCTACGACTACGACCAAAACAACCGCATCCTACAATCGCCCATCAACGGCAACACCAACTACAGCTTTGATAGCGATGGCAACCTAACCCAAAGCACCAGCAGCGCCAATAACAAAACCTACAGCTACGATATCAGTAATCGCCTGCGAACCTACACAGGCACAAGCAACAGCGCCATCTACAGCTACGACCCCAATGGCCGCCGCATCAACAAAACAGTCAACGGCGCAACCAGCACCTATTTTTTATGGGACGGCACCCAAATCCTGGCTGAATACAACGGCGCAGGTATTAGAACGCAACGCTATGCCTATCTGCCAGGCGATTACGCCCCTAGCCAGAGTGCAGACGAGAATGGCATTTACAATGTCCACTCAGACCACTTGCAAACCCCTAAGTTAATGACTGATAGCAATCAGGAGATAGTTTGGACTAACCATATGCAGGCTTATGGGGAATCCAATGTTGATACCGATCCGGATGGTAACGGCAACATAGTGATTATGAATATGAGGTTCCCGGGGCAGTATGAAGATCAGGAATCGGGGCTTTATCAGAATTACTTCCGGGACTATGATCCTGATATTGGGAGGTATGTGGAGAGAGATCCTAGTGGGCTAGGTAAAAACTTATCTTTGTATGCATATGCTTTGCCGAACCCGCTGGGCTATTTTGATCCACTAGGGTTAAAGGAATGTGGTTGTAACGAGTTCCCAGTCTTAGATCAAAGTTGTGCTTTTGAATGTGCAAAAGAACAGTGCAATTTAGGAAGCTGTCCTGCTGAATTTTTATATGGATTCCCATCTTGTGCAATATTTATATGTGTCCCTGTGTATTTTAAATTCACACCTATCGGGGGCAAGTTATGTACACTTGGATGCGGAGGTTATGGTATATATCGTTGGTATTCTTGTTCTAGAGATAAGTTTCGTTGTACTGCAAAGTGTAAGAATTTAGAGAAGTGTACAATTTGTCTTTAATAGTAGGTTTTTTCATGGAAAGAGAGAGGCTAAATTTGAAAATATTTGTTGGGGTTTTGGTTTTTTTTGCTTTAATAATAATCCCTCTGGATTATTATTTAAATCAGAAGCTTATTGGGGGTTTACCTCAAATCACCCCTGGTGAAATATATTTGGGACAGTTAGCGACAACTACTTCTTACCTGAGGGATGCAAGGTCTGGTGATATAACTGAGTTAAAAATAAAATTAACAAAAAAATTAGATACGCAATTAAAGCAAATCATTAAAAATAACGACGATATCTTTTTTGAGTATGATTGCTTTCTTTATGAGCTTTCTAAGTTTAGAAGTGAACTGAATAGCGATCATCTTGATAAAGATGTGACCAAGATGTTACAAGAAAAATTAGAAAATAATACTTGTAAGTACTCGTCATGACTATAATTAGATTGTTAATGGCTTTGCATGCGGGAACTAATTGAGGTTATCTAGAATGCCGAAAAAATTTCTACTAATACTCGTTATTACCATATTGGCAACCCTTGTTCCAGTAGTTCTTAACAAGCAAAAAAATGATATTGAACAATACTTTTTAAGGACCTCTCTGACAATTGAGAATATATTGAGTTTGAGTGAAACCTACAGGTTTTTGGAGCTTATTCAATCAGATGATATTGTTACCTTAGAAAGGGAGTTGGCGAGGAAGATGGATGAGCAGCTGTTTACACTGATGCAGACCGGAGGTGAGGAATTTTTAGAAAAAAATTGTATACCTTATGTGTTCTTAAAGTATAGAACTAACCTTGAGGGTAAAGATTCAAATATAAAATTGACGGAACTTCTACAGCAAAAAGTAAAACCTAATTTTAGTTGCAAATTACAAAAACCATGTAAAGATGACAGGTAAAGTCTATAGCTGAATTTTAATAATTAGGGTCAGAGTAGAATGGCACTTGCTTAAGAAGTAACTTATTGAAATATATATAAATATTTGACCAGCTTGAAAGCAGGTTTTTTAAATAAAGAGTAATAATTGGGGTCAGAGTAAAATATAAAATAATTGGGGTCAGAGAACCGATCCTGAGTCCCAGCGCACCGACTACAGTTATGATACGCTATCAAGAAGAACCCAAGAAACCCGACCCATGGGCCAGAGTCTTAATTACTTTTACGACAACCGCGACCGCATAACCTATATGCTCAATGCCAGAAACCAGCGCATTAACTACAGCGTAAGCGCAAAGTAAACCCCACCCTGTTTTCCTGAACGATTTCCCGTCACGCTGTAGCCGCCCAAACTACCCCCGCAACTTTTCCCAAATTAACGTAAGCGGTTAATAAACACCGCCCTTGCTCATCCACCCCGGATCTGATCCATGTTGATATTGCCCGGCAGCAATGCCTCGATGGCTTCCACTGTTTCTGCTTTCGGTAACTCGGTAAACACATACC
>JAKITK010000089.1 GCA_021648125.1 Lysobacterales bacterium | reverse complement strand
TGAATGCTTTCTGGACATTTCTAATTAACCGTTAATAAAATTATTTTTTAGGACGCTTAGTGCCGTATTTAGAACGGCCCTGGCGACGATCGGCAACGCCGGCGGTATCCAGACTGCCACGAACTACATGGTAGCGAACACCGGGTAAATCTTTAACACGACCACCGCGGATAAGTACCACCGAGTGCTCCTGTAAATTGTGACCTTCACCACCGATGTAGCTGGTTACTTCATAACCATTGGTCAAGCGCACACGCGCAACCTTACGCAAAGCCGAGTTTGGCTTCTTTGGTGTGGTGGTATATACACGCGTACATACACCGCGGCGTTGCGGGCAGCTTTCCAGCGCCGGAACATTGCTTTTGTAAGCCTTTGGCTTACGCGGTTTACGCACTAATTGATTGATCGTGGTCATACTTTTCTAACCCTCAGAAAACAAACGACAGTCCGGATTCATATCCGGCCTGTCGAAGAGCGGAAATATTACAGTGATACGCACAAACTGTCAAGCACCCACAACCCCCTCTTCCGGGATTCCAGGTGCTTGTCGAAACTCCGGCCCACGCGCCGGCTACATCGGATTTCGGTATACCGGCATTGTGGCCGGGCCGTCAATATTTGTGCATTAAATCACTGGTATATAAACAAAAATTCCAGTTATTACCTCGCCATTAAAAGCCGAGAACCCCGTAGGGGCGCGTAGTATAACAATGATTGTGAGGAATGGGAAGTATATATCACGATATTTCTTACACAAATGAGCAATTACCTGCTTAGCCTTTCAATAGCACCCTCTTTGGCAGGTTTTCACTACTGCGGGAACAATTGAAGTGAACAAAAAGCCAGACAACAAATAATCTGGTACAGCCAAGGCTATCTAAAATATTAGCACCCTTCCCGGCCTGCAAGCCGTGATCTCATCAGTGTCCTGTCAGTAAATAACGGGACCTTCCCCGACATAACAAACCTTAGCTTTTCACACTGCAGTAGCACCCCAACTTTTGTATAGCCAACAACTGTGAACGGATATCAAATCTTTTACTCATTCTTTTACGACTTACAGGGATATAATCCAGATATTTACTGTCGAAGCTTTACACTTCAACAATTAGAGGAGCAAACCCAATGAGCAATACACAAAAAAGAGCAAAGGTTCTTATTATCAGTAGCCTATTATTTTTAATCAGCGCTGGAATTTCCACACAAACTGTTGTGGCAGAAACAAGCGCTACCCCAGTAAAAGACGCGCTTGAAATGACCGTTTACAGGTCGCCCACCTGCGACTGTTGCCATAAATGGGTGGAAACACTTGAGAAAGATGGTTTTACTGTAACCATGCACAATTCGGATGATATGGACAGCATCAAACAATCTTTTGGCCTTCAGTCGCATCTGCATTCCTGCCACACCGGAACCATAGGTGGTTATGTGATTGAAGGGCATGTGCCAGCAGCTGATATACGCCGTTTACTAACAGAAAAACCCAAAGCCGCTGGCCTTACCGCACCCGGAATGCCCCGCCACTCCCCAGGAATGCAACCCGTGGGTGAACAGCCTAAAGACTACGATGTACTGTTGTTCGACAAGGAAGGCAAAACTACGGTATATACCAGTTACTAAGCCTGTTTCAAATATATGTGGCTGGAGGCTTGATTCTCCAGCCGATTGTTTAGCGGTTAAACCGAGAACACCTTATGCTCCAGGGTCACAACACTCACAGGATATCTTGAAGTAGCTCAGCGGCCCAATCAGGCAAGGTTTCCACCCTGCTTGCAATTTGATTGTTTAGAAGATGAGCAACTTCTTGAAACGGCCGGGCTAGTGATGAGTTATCGTATATCTTCACCTGATCCACCAATTGAATCGCTGTACGGATATGCCTCAGTGTTCTTGGTATACGGGTATTGATTTTTTCTACCGGTACATCATGGCCACCGGTCTCAACCCGTTGTGCAACACGGGCCTGGTTGAGCTGCGCTGATTGCAGATGAATAAACACCAGAATTACCTCATATCCCTGCGCTTTCGCTGAGGCCACAAAATCAATCTTTGAAGGGTGGGAAAATACTGTTTCAAAACAGAACGAAATACCTCTGCGTAAAAGGTTTTCGCGTAATTTAGCGACAATTTGGCTGGCTAGGTAGCTGCTATCCTTTTTCCTATTAAGACTTTCTGCAACTATATCTGCGTTGACGAATTTTACCCCTAGGGGTTTCAGAAACTCTCGATAAAAAGTGGTTTTTCCTGCGCCATTACCGCCAGCCAACACCCATAACTGCGGCCTAGATTCCTTTACTTGGCTAATACAAACTCTCCGTCTTTGAAATATCCGGATTGTCGCTTGCCATCAGCCCGTACTTTTACCAGCATACCTGGATGAGATGTACTGGCTTCATAGCGTACATTTGCGGTACTTACAGAAGCGCTCAAGCTGCTATCTGCTCGGCGCTTGTTTACCATTTTAAAGACGTCAACTGAATCAATTGCGCTTGTGGGTAGTGCTTCTGCTTTAATAATCGCATACCCACTCATAATGGCTTCAATATCAGAAATACTGGCAGATTCGGCAACCCGCTTACCAATGTCAGCCCAAAACTTAATTTGCAGTGGGGTAGTTCGGCTTTGACTTTGCGCTGCGGCTTCGGCCTCCCGTACTAAGCGATCATCTAATCGTATTGGATGCGGCATTTTCAGCTCCTTAGTAGATTTGCATGCTCACGCTGTGCATTATGCTACTATTTGTTGCGTTTCGCAACACCCTAAACCGCCGTGAAATATTTAGGCAGTCGCGAGGCAGGTTAAACTTAAAGAGCCCTGATGCCTATCCTTAAACAAGAATGCTCTGAATTCGTCGGTTCGGTTTTTATTTGTATTATAATTTTTGTCCGTAATATTACATCACTGTTGTTATTAGGTCTGTACTCTCCTGAGAGTAATTTTTTAATCAGCAGTACTCTTTCTGTATTACGCCTCGGCTGGTATTTAACACTAAACACCAAATGCAGGACAGGCGCAAATGCAGGACAGGCGCATTTTAGAGACATTCCCATTTTTGCAATGAGAGAAAATCTCAAATTGCCGACAATAGTGTGGGTAGATTTACTTGGTTTTTATCACGGGGGTGCCTCCTCTAATATCACGGCCCCTTGCAACCTTTATGCGATCAAACATGGAAGCTCGGCGATTTTGAAATGATTAACTAAATAATGTAGTAAAAATGATTGGGTTATTAGGGCAGAAGCTATTTATTTATGGTAAATTAATGATTCAAAATAAGGACATATCAATGACAAAAATAATTATATTAGTCACATCTCTAATGTTTAGTGGACTCGTGCTAGCACAAGAAACTTATATGGTAAATTTGAATATCCATAGCAACAGTGAATTGCTAGCTAGCCCCTCTCTTATGGTTGAAAACAATAAACAGGTAAGTGTCTCAGTTAGAGAGCTTTATGATATTTCATTTAAGATTCAAGTGCGTGAAGATGAAACTATTTATGTTCCGTTTAATCTAAATATTAACGGAAAAGATCATTCGCCATCATTAATAGTAAGAATTGACACTGAAGCAAGTATTGAAGTTGGTGAAATGAAACTATCCGTGCTTATTTCGAAGACTAACACCTAACCGGAGCATTAAGCAGAATGCGCAAAGTCTGTAAGTTTGTTCCACCACTTATCTAGGGTATTTGCTTAGCCCCCATTATGAACCGCGCTTTTTATTTGCAGATACCGGCTCGTAGGCCGGCAAGACAGCTTAGTTTGATACCCACGCTGGGGTGGTGATTTTCATCAACCGGCGTGTATTGCCAAAGTTCTTAGCACTGCTTTGGGTAAAAAATAGATTATTCCTTCACAGCATGTGTCAGTGATACTACAACTGATGTGGTGTAAGTGATAACGACCAAATCCCCTACTGCAGTTTTTCTCAGGTTATCCGGATTTTTAGCTGTATATTCCTCGATAACATCGTTCACACCTCTAAGTTTGATGATGTTATTTTCCAAGTTTATTTCCTCAACAATTGCATTGATCACCCTGGTATCTACAGACTCCAGCCCGGGTTCCTCACCTTCGGCATTGCGCACAACTACAGAGCTACTGGCTGAACCCGGCTCGGCGTTGTGGGCAGCAACCACTTTAATGTTGAGGCTATCGACTACCTGCATATGAATGACATCACCAACTTTAACCTTATCCAGATTTTTTTCATCTGCACTGACAATAAACTTAACAATTTCACCATCCGGATTTTTCATGGTGAGCTCCCGACTGTCATAGTCCAGCGCAATAACCTGCGATGTTAAATTAACAATGACACTGGAATCAATAGAGAGTTTATCTCTAGCAGCATCACCATGAGCCCATAGTGGTGGTGAAAGAAATAGCAGGGAAATGATAACAATAGCTTTGTTCATGAAAACTCCAATCCTGGAAAATAGTGGTGGATCATTTATTAGGCATTGTACTCGCAATAACTACTATATGTGGGTTATAGAACCTCTTTAACTTCTAGCTGCTGCACTGATGGTGCCGTTACAAACGGGCGAATACCAAATTCTGGATAAATTTCACTGGGGAAATAAACAGTGCCATCCTTAACCACCATTGATATGGTTTTAATCGCTTTAAGGTCTTTGGTCGGGTCTCCGGGAATTAAAAAGAAATCCGCATATTTGCCTGCCTCAATAGAGCCGAGCATATCTTCCTGACCAAGATAAGCCGCCATATCGTAAGTTGCCCACTTTAAAATTTCTGCAGGTGTCATGCCGATGAGTTGATAAAGCTCTAGCTCACGATGGTAGTAGAAAGACCCGCCAAGGTCTGTCCCGGGCAATAACATAATGCCTTTATCGCGCATCAACTTGACGGTCTCAATAATCTTATCGAAGGCTTGCCAATAGGCTTTATCATCTTCTGGGGTTGCGATATCAGCCCAAGCGGTTTTGGCACTGCGTTGTATACCAACGGGCATATGCTCTATAAAATCTACTGAGCCAGGCGATACAGCACCGTTACGGGAGCGCAATAAGGCCTCATGGATCGCTAATGTAGGGTCAATGGAAACATTTTTTTCAACCATTGCATTAATAGTTGCAGCAATTTTTGGATCATCCATTTCCAGTGCCGGTAGGCGCCGCAATGCGGTTAAGCGCAGTAAGGTTCGGGTGTCCTCACCTTCATCTAAAACCCAACCAAGCATGACCTGATTAATATGGGTGAGTTCATCATAACCGGCCGCAATCATCGCATCGGCATTGGAAAAAGCCGGTACATGCCCGGCAACTTTCAAACCTAGCGCATGTGCCTCGGCGATCATAGCAGGCACCCATTGTGGGTTCATGCTGTTATAGATTTTAATCTGATAGTATTCCCCGCCCGCATACTGACGCACAGCGGCTAAGGCTTCTTCTTCAGTTGAAGCCACAATGCCGTTATTAGAACTGTATGGGCTTTTGCCTTCAATAAAGCCACTTCGAGTAATCCGCGGGCCTGCTAGGCGACCCGATTTCATTTTATCGATCAAGCCAGACAGCACTTCATTGTTATTGCCCATATCGCGGACTGATGTGACCCCTGCGGCAATATTCAACAAGCCTCCGTTTTGGCTAACATGCCCGTGCATTTCATACATTCCGGCGACTAAGCTACCACCTGCCCCATCAATCACTGTTTCACCAGCGAGTGCTGGTGAATCAACTGGGGTAATTTTTTCGATTTTGTTGCCACTTACAATTACTGATACCGGCTCACCTAGTTGTTGCGTAGCCGGGTCAAAAATACGCACATTTTTAATCCGTATAGGACCGTCAAAGTTATGTGCTACATTTTTCTGAATGAGTTCAAAACGCTGCGCTGAAAATTCTGTAGCCAATGCCCGTAGGCGTTCATCTTCGGCTTCAAAGCCCTCACGAATCAGTGCAAATGAAGGACTAATAATAGCCAGCAGCGCACTGTTATCGTCCAGTAGGAAATAAGTCGGGTTAAGACCAAGCCCCGACATGGCGTAGACGGTTGCAGAAATCTCAGCCGCTTCACCTTTCAGGCTGAGCTGTTGCATGCTATCCATTCGCAAGGTTCCACCGGGCAATACCGGCATGCTGTGGTCGTCATCAGCGAGTAAGGCTTGGGCATATACCCAAATTGCATAGGGGCTTGCTTCTTGGCTAACATACATCTGCGGTTCTGCCAGTGTAGTACTACTGCTGCCCGTAGTGTCTTTCCAACTTGCTTGGCTGCCTGTAAGAATAAAATGCTCATCGACTTTATTACCAAAGGCGGTGCTGCCTTCAATGGTCCAGGAACTGGGTAGTCCGTTCTCAGCCCGCTTGAGTTTTTCCTTGATACTGGGCCCCCGGCCGTTATTTCGAAACTCGAAGTCAACAAGTGTTATTCCGGCGTTATGCTCAACTTCAAGCTTGCCCACAAGAGTGCCTGCCAGCAGGATAGAAAACGATTCTTTCAGGGGTAGCGAATCGACAGAAACTTTATCCGCCAGCGTATTTTCCGGGGGAGGTGGAGGGGGAGGAGTTGAATCTGAACAGGCGGCAAGAAAAACCGATACTACTAAGATTATTCCTAAGCGGGTGGTTTTCATTCTTCTCTCCAGTTTCAATTCAATGTGTTTGTTATTTAACAGGGCAAGCCATCGGTGGTTTACATTAACTTATAAACCATCAGAAAGGTAAAAGCCCCTGTTGCCAGGCCGCAAAGCCCGCACCCGTAATGGCTGCTGCAAACAAGATTGCCCAGAGGCCGGCGCGGGATTTTTTGTTGACCGCTTCAGGCTGTAACACCCGCTGTGGTCGTAGTCCCGGTGCCTGTAGCATAAAACGATAATTACCAAAACGAATTTCATCACCGGAACCCAAAGCCGCTAGCTTGATCTTTTCACCATTGACAAAAACATCCCCGTGCACCGCTTGTAGTGTCACTACTACATCTGAGGTGTCAAAACGAGCATGCTGCGGGGCTATAAGTTCACCACTGAGAACAACATCACAATCTGGTTCTGAGCCCACAGTCACTGATTCATTCAGTGGCCATTTTTTGCCGGTAACATCACCCGATGTGCCTTTAATTTGATATTTATTCATTACTTAATAAGTCCTTAGTCTCGTGCAGGAAAAATGCCTGCGCGAGCACAACTGATGCATAACTTCCAGCAGGCAAGCCAAATTCCACGCAGCAGTCGTTTTCCTGCCAGTGCCAGCGAAAATTCTGCGGGCGTAAACGCAGGCTACGGCGGTCTGCGGTCACACGGTGTTGTTCTAATCCTTCTATCCAAGGCTGCCATGTTTGCAGGATAGTTTGTTCGAACGCCAACGCCTCTGCCTGGGGTTGTTTGTCACCCCGGCGACTAATTTCTCCTGCCAGAGGGCCGCTGGGGTGTAAATCAAAGTCATTTAAGCGCTGGATGATTTCAGCATCAGTATCCGTGTATAAAAACCCCGAACGACTACCATCCAGTTGCAACCATTCACCATCCAGTAGTTGGTTCCAACTACCCGTTTCCACTCTTGCAGCCAACAATTGATTGAAGATACTGCTACGGACGGTGGAAATCAACAAGGAGCGCATATTTCGGGCGCGTTTTCCTAACCCACGCCCAGCCAACCAACTGCCTGCCCTTGCTAGGTTGCCGCCACCACGACCAAATCGTTGCGGGCCAAAGTAGTTGGGAACACCCAGTTGTTGGATTTGGCTGAGACAAACATCGGTTTTCTGGCGTGCCTCAGTCGCTGAAAGCGAAGGTTCGAGCGCAACACAGTCACGCAAGTAAATTTTAAATAAATTACCTTTTAGGGCACCAATTTTTAATTTTCGGCTGTGGCGTTTGGCGCTGAGAATTTTTGCGCCTTCAATCTCCCACTTTTCCCAGTCCGGATCAGCCTTGCCGGGCAACTGTAGGGAAAAATACTGCCGGCTGATGGATTGGCGGTCTTTTAATCCGGCCCAGGAGACATCCCTTGCGGAAATCCCTGCAAGCTCTGCCAACTGGCCAGCAACCCATTGAGTATTTGCGCCTGTTTTTTGCAACCAGAACCACAGGTGCTCGCCTTCACCATCGGGTTGGATAAAAGGGATTTCCTCGACTTCAAAATCCGCAGCGGATAATTTAAACTGCGCAGCCAATGCTGGGCGGCCGTAGGCAGAAACAGGTGAGATTATTTCATCCAGACTAAAATTTTGCGGTAAGGCTAACGACATTCTGAATTTCGACAGCCTTATTGCGGCTGTGCTTGTTCAGCCGGGGGTGTTACCACCTGATAGAAAGTTTCACCCGGGCGAATAAGCCCAAGTTCATTGCGTGCGCGTTCTTCAATAGCATCGAGGCCTTCGCGAAGGTCTTCAACTTCAGCTTGCAAGGCAGCATTGCGTAAGCGTAGCTGGGTATTTTCCTCAGCCTGCTGATCAGCGGATTTCTGCAGTTCA